>CALWYC010000001.1 GCA_944385655.1 uncultured Intestinimonas sp.
CGTCCTCCTCCGGCAGCGCCATTCTCCCGATCATGGTGTCACCCTCCCCTTTCCGCGGCTCCGGGCGTCCCGCCCGGTCCGGCAAATGATCGCTGGTATTTTATCAAACCTGGAACAGCTTGTAAATAGACCCAGCCGGCCAAGCCGCCGAAAAATGTCCCTTGGAGTAAAAAGCAGGCGAGCCGTCCCCTTCTCCTTGCCCCGGACGCACCCCGTGCACGCCGCCTTCTGGCATGGCCCGGATCCGGCGAAAATCATAGGAGCGCACCGGGTCCAAAAATGGACAACAAAAACCCGCAATCCATTGGTTCTCAATGGATTGCGGGTTTTTTGGTCCGAGTGACTGGATTCGAACCAGCGGCCTCTTGAACCCCATTCATGTTAAAACCATTGAGCCACAACGGATATCGAGTTTTTGTGAGCAATATGTAAGCAATAGAACAAATTGTCCGTGACCAGGGATAAGGGCGCAGTTGGCCGACATTAGGTCCATGGACAGCCTGCTCTCCTACACACGCCGTGCGGCCCGTTTATCCGCTAGAGACGGACCGCATGCAAAAAAGATGGTCAAATTGCACACGGGCTACACACGGAAAGCGCCCCACCAACCCGGTGGGGAGCTTCCTTCCTGTTACTGCGCTGTGCCGTCACTCGTGTCCTCTTTGTCCTCGTTCTCAGCCTCTCCGGCCTCATCCACCTTACTCCTCAGCGCCTCGATGGCGCCGGTGAGCCAGAGCGGGATGTCGGCGCCCAGGGCGCCGGCGTTCTCGATGATGCTGCCGGCCTCGGTGAGGATGTACCAGACCAGGACCAGCGGGCAGAAGAACACCTCATAAGTAAAAGGCAGGGTGACGCTGGGGATGTTGGTCAGGATCATGCCGATGACCATGTCCAGGATGGCTGCCACGATGACGGCCACCGCACAGCCCATCTTGTGCCAGATGCCGTCCCTGGCCACGGAGCTGGACCACTTCCCTTCCCGGATGGCGGCACAGGAGCCGGTGATATAGTCGATAGCCATGCAAGCGATCCAGGCAATCACCAGCCAGCCGAACCATCCCCACAGAGCGGTGAGGGCGGCCAGGAGCGTGGAAAGCGCCGCCTTAAAGGCGTTGATATTCTCCATCTTATCCCTCCTTCAGAGCGAGGCCGCCCATTTGATGAGCAGATGCTTTACATTTCCGGCGGAGTATTCCCCGCCCTTCCAATAGTCGGGGCTGTCGATCAGTCCCGCTTCGGCCAGCTTGTCCACGGCGGCGTCCAGCTCGGACACCATCTCCACCGCCATGGCGGCCTTCACCGCCGCCCGGAAGTCGTCCATGCTCTTGCCGTGCCGGGGGAACCAGTGGCCCACGTCGGCGTGATTGGAGGCGATGCCCAGAGCGTGGCCCTCGCTGTGGTCCAGGACGTCGGTCATGGGGTCCAGGCCGTAGGTCTCACACAGGTGGGCCGTCAGGGCCACCGCCCGGGTCCAGGCCGCCTCGAAATAGCTCCTGGTCTCCGCCGGGTCGTAGGCCAGGAAGGAACCCTCCCGGTCCGCCAGGGCGGCCAGGGTGGCGGGGCCGCAGGAGCCGTCCACCTCCAGGCCCAGGTCCTTCTGACAGGCCCGGAGCGCAGAGTCGCAGCCGGGGCCGAAGCTGCCGTCGATGCCCTTGGGGTCATAGCCCCGGGCGGTGAGCTCCCGCTGGAGCCGCTCCACCGCCCAGCCGGTGTCGCCCCGCTTGAGGGGCTCCCACTCCTCGGGCAGGAGCCGGCATTCCTGGGGCTCACAGATCTCAAAAGCGATGTGGGTCCCGTTGGCCGTGCCCGCCTGGCTGCCGGCGTGGCCGCCCCGGGCGGTCCAGGGCAGAGTCTGGAGGGTAGTGGCGTCATCCACGATGGCGTGGACGGCAGCCTTGGCCGTGGGGGTGTCCCAGCTCTGGGCCAGGGCCTGGGCCATGACGCCGGGGGCGGCGGTGGAGTGGACCATGATGCCCTTGGGGGTGATGGTCCGGCCGCTGGTGTAGCAGGGGGACTTGGTCATCATGCGCTGGGTGATGCCATCCATGGGCGTTCCCTCCTCTTTTTTGAGCCAGATCAGGATAAGGTTTTGGGACGGGTCTTTGCCTTCGATGAGGGTCCCGCTCTCCCGGTCGTAGTAGTTGACCTTGCGCCCACCGTCGGCCAGGATGAAGTCGGTCCAGCCCTGCTCCTTGACCCAGGCCCGGAACTCCAGGGGCGTCAGGCCGGCGGCGCTGTCCGGGAAGGCCGCTAGGGCCAGAGCGCCGTCCCTGAACCCCCAGCCGGTGCGCCCCCGGCGTCCGCCCACGTCGGCGCCGAAGATCATGGGCTGGTCCTGGCCGTGGTAGATGCCGGAACAGTTGGCGATGTAGCTCCGCCAAGGAGAGAGCCCGCCCCTGGGCACCACATCCATGGTCACGTCGGGTCCCTCATCCCAGCACAGGGCGGGGTAGGCGTACTCAGGATCATACTCCACCACCTGGCCGTCGGCCTTTAGCGGGCAGACAGGCTTCCAGTCAGGTCCGTAAAAATTGCCGGTGATGGCCAGGTCCGGCCCCTCCCGCTCCACGATGGCAGAAAGGGGAAGCCGGTCACGGTTGATGTAGAGCTTCATGGACCGGATGCGGTCCGTGGGGATGTACTTTGTGTGGATCATTCCGTCACCACCTCCCACCCCTGGGGGTAGGCGCTGGGAGACCAGGTATTGGTGTCGATGGTGGACCGCCAGGTCTTGCCGCCCTCGGTGCAGCAGTCGCCGGTCATGTAGGTGCTGGTGGACAGCGCCACAAAGGGGAGGGCCTTGGCCGGGTCCGTAGACCAGTAAAAGCCCCACTGTGCCGGCAGGTCCTCCGGCTCCTGAGTGTAGACGGTGGAGTCGTACACCTGGAGGAGCTTGACCACCCGGCCCGCGCTGGACCGGCACAAAAAGCCAACCGGGCGCTCCAGCATATTCTTGACGGCCTTTGCTGCGGCAAAGTCTGGGATCTTCTCCTCCTCGGCGTAGATGGCGGTGCCGTCCATACTGGCCGCCCGGCCCTGGAGGTCAGCGGCGTCGGCCTGGCCCTTTTCCCGCATGGCGGTCATGTAGAGCTCGTTACTCATAGCTGTTCACTCCCTCCTTGTAGGCGGCGTCCAGGTCCGCCGTCTTGATGGTGCCCTCCGGCGCCGGCGTGCTGCCGCCCATCTGGGCCAGCAGCGTCTCCACATAGGTGCGCTGCCCCATGGTCACGGTGATGCGGTCCTCGTAGACCGCCGGGGCGTCCGCCGTCTCCGGCGTCACCAGCACCGGGGCCTTGGCGAGGCCGCCCCGCACGGTGTAGCCGCTGTGGGTGTACTCCTCGCTTCCATCCCGGATGGCGATGGTCTCACAGTTGTCCGGCGAAAAGGCGGCGTCCAGGGTCTCCATGCCCTCCGATGCCGGAAAGATAAAGGTCAGGGCGTCTCTGTTGCTGCCCTGGATGTACTGGGTGGCTCCGCTCACCTCCAGGGCGGTGAGTTCGGTTCTGTCTGCCAGGATCACGGTCTTGCTCATAGGTTTCACCCTCCAAAAATGACGTCATTTCCGATCTGGACTTTGTAGATCTCCAGGGACACCGACCAGCTTCCGGCCTTGCCCAGCGTATTGGCGATCTGGATATGAGTGGTTCCGGCGGGGATGGCGCAGGACCATTCTTCATTGCTGGAACGGTCCGGCAGGGTCACCGTCTGGATGGCCTGCCCTGTGGCGGAGAAAAAATACACCACCGCGTCGCACCAGTTGATGTCCACCCCCCACTGGTACCAGAGGGATAACTGATCCCCCGCATACGCCCCTGCATGATCCAGGTCAAGGTTGGCGCATGCCCGGTTCCCTGTGTTGCTGGATAGGGATGCATTGATATACAGCAGGATGTGATCCCCGTCGATTCCGGCAAACGAGTTCTCCATGTCCATATTGCTGTCGCCCTCTACGAGGGAAAAGGCCATGTCCGGGGGCGTGGGATAATACTGCCGGGCCACCCCGTCCACCCCGATATAGCCCCGCTTGACGGTCCGGGCCACCCCATCCACTCCGATATGTTGGTTGGTCACCCTGCGGGCCACGCCGGCGACTCCGATATACTGCGCTCTCGCCATGGTATCACCTCACCCGTACACCAGATAGATTTGGCCGGTGGCGAGGGCACTGGACCCGGCGGTCAGATCGGTGGTCCCGGCGGAGATGGCACGGGCTCCGGCGGTCGATGGCTCTGATGTTATGGTTGCGATCCGATTCCAGGCCATCCAGTTCCCTTGCATGTCACCGATGCGGTAATATACATTTGGATTGCCCCACATGTATATACGCTGCATAATTTGGGCATTGGTTTTTCGCTCCGTGTAGACGGTTGCGCTCACTAGGCCGTTCCATGTCGCGTTTGAGAAAAAGATAGATGTCCCCATGGGATATTCGGTTGGAGCTGCGCTCTCTGTAAGGACATCATCACTTAGCCAAAGCCAGTTGTAATTTTCCTTCAGATATTGTGTATCTACCAGTTCTCTCCACTCGTTGAGCCACGCCCCGTTGAGAATATCCCGTGTCCCAAAGTACCGATACTCATCGGTAGCGGCATACCCCACCGCCAGGACCACCCGCCGCCCGGTGGTGCCGTCCAGCATCACAAAATACTGGACGTCGGTGGTATTAGGCGGCTTGTCCTCTGCGTTGTAAATGGAGGAAGATGGGTCTCCGAAAAAGGTCCCGTCAACGGTCAGAGCGGACGCTGCGGCCAGCACGGTGTCGTACCCCGTGATGTTGCCAAAATGCTGCATCTTGGTTTTGAGATCGTTCTCCAGCTCGACCGTGGAGGCCAAGCCAGAAAACGCCTCACCCAATTCCTCCGCCGCCTGCTGAGCGGCGTTGACCTGCTCCATCAGGTAGTTGTAGCCGTGCTGCTGGCTCAGGCCCACGTCGGAACCGTCTGGGGCCACGGTCTGCCCGTAGACCCAATTCGTGGGAAGGTCCGCCGGGAGCGGCACGGTGATGGGGTTCTCAGCCATTCAAGGTTCCCTCCTTTACTGGGATGACGTGCTTCAGGATGGTGCTTGCGCTCACCGGAACAAAGATCGTGGAGCTGGTGAGCACTCGGCCGGAGCTGTCCAGCAGTTCCACGGAGGTGATCACCTCGGCCTGGCTCTGGGCCACCGCGTAGGTCACGGTCAGGGTATCTCCCTGGACGGTCTTGTCCAGATCGGTGATGGAGACAGTCCCATTCACCCGCGCCGATGCGATATCACTGGAGACAAAGTTTGCCGTGTCCTGCAAAAGGGCGGGTTGGATGGACGGCGTATCCGGCATTTTAATCACTCCTTGCCCCTGTTCTGTGGCGAACGGGCTCACGCCCAGGCCCCACGCGCCCAAATTATAGTGGAAAACCCGCTGAGAGAGCTCGATGGACTCCGAGAGCAGCAACCCGGTCCGCACATAAGGTGTGTTCACATAGACGATGTGGGCGGGCTTGATGCGTCCAATGGTAAGCGCCACTTCGGTCGCATATTGCTGGTTTTCGGCGCTGGACTCGATGTAGAGGGTGCAGTTGGGGTAGTCCACCGTCACCGTCCACTCCCCTGGTCCGATCAGCTCATCCAGCTTTTGATAGAGGAATCCCAGCGTAAAGGGCGGCCGGGTGGACAAGCGGTTGATGACCCGGGACCGCCGGAACGCCAGGGTCTCTGCCTGTGGGTCCGGGATGATGCCCAGGACCCGCTCCCACAGCGCCACGGACCCATCATCCATGCTCTGAAAGAACAGGTTGTCGGCCACGGCCTGGATAGATGCGGCCAGGGCCTCCATCTGAGCCTGCTCTGTCTGGCAGATCTGCTGGTAGTCCAGGATCTTCCGGTACCACGGCGGCAGGAGGGACAGCAGGTCGGTGTCGAACTGGATGTCACTCACTTAGTGTCACCATCCCCAGAATAGGCACCTGCTGGGTAGCCCCGGTCTGTGTGAGAATGAGATCGGCGGTCTCTCCGTTGAGCTGCACGTCCGTGGCGTTCACCACGCCCGTCACTCCCACGATGGCGGCCAGCACTCTGGCCAGATACACGTCGGCGGCATAGGCCACGTCGGATGTCCCGGTGTTGTTGGCCCAGCTCTGCCGGACGGAGAGCAGATATGCCTCAATGGCGTCCTCGATAGGCTGTTGTACCTGCCCAATGGAGGCCCCGGAGGTCAAAGTCAGGGTGGCTGAGACGTTTACCGTGACCTCAGATGGAGCGGCGACCGTCACTTTTGCCCCGATTGGGGCCAAGCCCAGCCCCAGGCCGGATGTGGGCGGGTCTACGGCGTTCTGAACGCTCTCTATCAGCGGCTCGGAGGCCGGGAGGAAGTCGGCTCCCAGTATGGAGCATTTGACTGTTCCTCCGCCGTTCCATGTCGGGTAGACCTGCACCGCCCCCACGCCGTCTATGGCCAGGATGTCCTCCCGGTAGGAAGCGATGTTGCCTCCGAAAGGACGGTCCGTCAGCGCCGTAATGATCCGGTCCCGGAAGGCGCCGTCGGTCTCCGTGTCGTCTCCGGGGACCAGGATGTCGGTGAGCTGGGCGGAGGTCAGGCCGGTAATGACTGTGATGGGCAGAATGGGCCCCGTGTACTCGTTGCCGATGGTGCCGGGGGTCTCGGCGGTCATTTGGTAGTAGTAACTCCCCGGCTGCGGCTCCTCCACTGTGGCCGCCGCCGTGGCGGTGAAGTTGATGGAGTTCGCCCCATTGATGGTGGAGAACCGGGCGCCGATAGGCACCTGGACGTTGAATATGCCCAGCAGTACCGCCGCCGACGCCTGAGCGCGGGTGACCCCGCCCAGTACCGCCAGCAGGTCCAGCGCCTCGCCGGACGCGGTCTGTATAAAAGCCTGCCGCTGGACCTGGTCCAGGATGAGATAGAACCCCTCCAAAACCCAAGCGGCCGGTCCAAGCGCGGTGGGAATAGGGGCTGTGTCACGTTTGTCATAAGTGGCGGGCACCCGTGCCAGCATAGCCTGCAAGAGGTTTTGATAGGTGTCCTGAGAGAAGTCGATCATGCCACGTTCACCTCCACGGTAGTCTGCGTCTCGCCGTAAACCGTGTTGACGGTGAAGGACGCGGAAAGGGCGTTGCCGGAGGCGGTATAGGAGAAATCGGAAATACCCCTCACCCGGTCGTCCATCGTCAGGGCTTCAGCGATTCTCCGCTGCAGTTCCGAGGCCACATATCCCGGGTCCTGTCCCAGAAGGCCGGCCCATCGGACTCCGGAATAGGGTTTGTAGATCTGCCAGCGGAACCGCTCTACGTTGAGGATGATGTCCACGGCCTGCTTCACAGCGTCTATGCCGGTGATCTCGCCCTGGATGCGCCCGGTTTCCTGGTTGACACGCCAGGTAAGGGACGGCTGCTGAACGAACGCCACGCCGTTGCCCAGGTTAACGGCGCTCTGCGGTAAGGTCGCCATTACATCGCCTCCTCGAAGATACGGGAGAGTACGATAAAACGCTGTCCATTCTGTACCCGGAGCAGCAACACCTTGTCCCCCACGGTCAGGCCGCGGTTCAGAATGATAAAGCCGTCTTCCACCGGGAGCGTGATGCCATTTTCCACGCAGGCCACCGAACCAAGCGCATCCGTGGAGGTTATAACTCCATCCAGCGCGGAACCGGTATCATAGGTACCGCTTAACTGTTGGTCAGAGGCATAGGACCCGTCCAAGGCAGCTCCAGTGCTGCCGTCTGCAGTAGTGTGCGTGTGGGAAAGGCCTCCGGTGCTGTGCTGGTGCCCCAGCCCGGACACCGTGTGTGCATGGGAAAGCCCCGGCACATCATGGGAGTGGGACAGAACGGGGAGCTTCTTCTCCACCACGGCGGAGGTCAGGTAGAGGATGCTCTCCGGGATGGGCGGCATGGCCGGATCTGTGGTGATCTCCAGCGGGCCCACCGATGTGACGCTGCCCACCCGCAGGTCGGTGAGCTGGGCGGCCTTCATGGACTTCTGGGCCATCAGATATATGGTTTCCGCCAGGTTCATAGCCTCACCTCAAATCGCCATCGTCTCAAATGTCATGGTATGGGTATCATTTTCCCAGGTGTGGGAGACCTTCTCCAGCAGGACATACTGGTCCAGGTTGATGTCCCCCAGACCCGGCACCTTCATGAGGACCATCATGCCAGCCCGCAGGCCCGGGACACCCAGGGATTCCACAGACAGGGTGCGCAGACGGCGGTTATAATACTGGAGGGTAACTTCTGCCTGAGCCGCCATCTGGGCCAGGTTCACGTCCCCGTCCACCGTTTGATAGAGCTGAAGCAAGCCCCACTGTTCAATGGAGTCCTCGTTCCTGGCCTCCACCACGTCGGCCCTGCCCGTCTCCTCGTTGGGCCGGGCCAGCTTCACCGAGTTGTAAGTCTGCTTGTCGATATCCGTCTGGTAAGTGTAGTCCGTCAAAAGGGACTTTTCGCCGATGAGCACATTGGACTTCATGTCCTCGGGCCGGCGCAGGGCCAGCCCCCTTCCGTCGTCAAAAAACACGTAGATGTCTCCCGTGTTCAAAAGCGTCTGCTGTACGGCGCTCTCGACGATGTCCAGACAGCTCTGGTCCTCCTCCACCAGGGACGGGATCTGGTAGCCCGTGTCGGCGACGTCTCCCACGTCCACCTGGAGGTCGGCGGCGATCTGCTGGATGATCTGCCCGGCGGTCTGTCCGTAGAAGCCATAGGATGCGTTGGCCTTCAGGTACCGGAGCCGGTCGTAGCAGGTCACGCCGATCTCACCCCAGCGGTTTTTGGACTTGGTGAACACCCAGCCATAGAATTGGATCTGTCCGTCCACGGAGAAGCGGACGATGTCGCCCTCGGTGAAGGACAGGTCTCCGGACTTGATGACCGTAAAGGTCAGTTTCCCGGGCGCGCCGGTGCGTTCCGTCTCCCAGGAGACCGTGCTCACGCTGTTGGAGCACTCCCAGATCTTCCCGCTGGTCTTGTTGGCGATGAGCAGTTCCGTCGTCACGTCGTGCTCACCACCTGGAGGGAAGCGCCGGCCACCCAGCCCAAGGCCCCGCCGGACGTGCTCAGCACGTGATAGGGGTAGGGCCTGGACAGGTCTACGATACGGGATACCGTTACCTGAATGCCGTTACCTGCGCTCGACGGCTTATCGCCGTAGCTGGAGTAGTAGTAGGACCCGTTGAGGGTGCAGACGGAGCCCGCCACGATCTGCCCCTGCGGGATGCCACGGGCGGGCTCGGTGGTTACCTGTACGGGCTGTGCGGCGGATGCGCTCGCCTGCTGGTCCGTCTGCATTGGCTGGGGGGAATGGTCCTTGTACTCGGTGAGCTCCAGGTCATAGTAGAAGTCGCCGGTCTCTCCTCCCCGCTCCTCTGTGTCGAACCCGGTCACCAGCACCCCAAAGCCGGAGTCCCCCGTCATGAAGGGCTCTCCATTTTCATAGTACCGCACCGGCGTGTAGAGAATGGGGGCCTTCTCCCGCATGGCAGACTCGAAGAACTGGATGTAGAACTCAGGGGGGCGGAACTGCCCCGCGTTGAGCACCAGGGAGGACACCCGCCCGGGAAAGAAGCTGGAGATGGTCACCACCCGCAGGGAGGGCAGGCGCGGGACCATGATGGGGCCCAGCCCCAACACATTGTACTCGTCGTTTTCGCTGTCCCGGGCCACCGGCAGCTTTTCCGGGTTGACGGGGAGGCGCAGGAGCGTGTCGTCTCGGGCGAAGAACAGGCCGAAGTTGTTGGGCATCCGCTCCCCTCCTTATGTGGGCATGGCCGTGGCCCGGACTGCCGTGGAGGACAGCTGCTCCACCAGCACGGTCTGGACCGCGTCGGCAATGGCCTTCCGGTCCGCCGCTGTGTTTCCGGTATTGGCCCCGGTGATGTTGATGACCGGCGTCTGGCTGGTCAGGTTGACGTTGTTCACATACCGGCGCTCGGCGTTGTCAATGAGCAGCTTCAGGTCCTCATTGCTCATGTTCACGCTCTTCTCGATTCCCTTCGCGGCGCCGGTGAGTTCGGTCATCTGGTCATAAGTGGGGATCTCATTATAGGAGGCGGCGCTGGTCCCCATTCCATCAAAGTTGAGGAAATTGTTGCCCCAGTTGTAGCCGCTCTGGAATGCCTCGCCCAGGTCAAAGTACTCCATGGGCTTGACAAACTCTTGATAGGAGCCGGCGGCAATGGCGGCCTCACGGTTTGCGGCCATCTGGTTATACAGGCGATCGATACCGGAAGTAAGGCTGACCTGTACGCCTGGGATCTTGTTGACAAGGTCCTCAATGCCGCCCACCACGCTGCGGATATACCCCAGCACCGTCAGGGACATGTCGTAAAACAGGACCTTTACGGCAGTCACCGGGTCGTTGAACACGTTGCCGATGAAGTTCACGAAGGCGGCGAACCCCCGCTGGAGGGGGACGATGGTCTGGTTTGCAATGAACGCCGCCATCGTGAAGAATGCACCGGCAATAATACCGGTAGCGGACACGGTGGCCCCGGTCACCTTGTTGTAGACAGCGACAATCAGGTAGATGGCCCCTATCACCGCCACGATAGCAATAAGAGGTAGGGCCCAGGCCTGTGCTGCTGCCAGCCCAAACAGCCGCTGCGCTGCCGTTAAAGCGTTAGTGGCCGCTGTGCAGATGTTGGTCCAGTTGGCTGCCAGCATGAAGATGGCGAACGCTGCGCCCGCTGTGGCCACAATGGGTATCAGGATGTCCAGGTTGTTGGCCGCCATGTTTATGGCGCTGAATACCGGCTGCATGGCCATGATGGCGGTGTTCTGGAAGAATGTCCAAACCTGGCCCCAGGTCATGGGCATTTCCTCAAATTTAGCGTTGGTCTCCTCGGCCATGTAAAACATGGCGTTTTTGACCACTTCTGCGGTGATGGCGCCCTCGGAGGCCATTTCCCGCATCTTGCCGGTGCTCACGCCCATATACTCGGCGATGGACTGGGCGATGGTGGGTGTCTGCTCCAGGATGGAGTTCAATTCCTCGCCGCGGAGCACGCCGGAGGACATGGCCTGGGTGAGCTGGAGCATGGCGGCGTCTGCGGCCTGGGTGGATGCGCCGGACAGTGTGATCTGCTTGTTGAGCTGTTCGGCAAAGGCCACCAGTTCGGCGGAGCTGTCAAAGGCTTCTCCCGCCAGATTGCCCAGCTTGGCCACCATGTCGGCGGTCTGCTGGTAGGAGCCCCGGGACCGCTGAGCGGACGCGTAGATCATCTGGTTCAGTTCGGCGGTGGTCTGCAAGCCGTCGTTCATCATGTCCAACCGCGCCGTGGTCTGTGTCATGGCGTCGGAGAGGCCTACAATAGCCTTCACGCCCTGGACCCCGGCGTAAGCGCCCAGCAGACTGCGCAGCTTGCTCAGGAGCCCGTCCGCCCCCGCCGTCGTGTGCCGGGTCTGGTTCTCCATTTCGGTCAGGTAATCGGTCAGCCGATCCACTGCGTTGGCGGTGGCGGCAGTGGCCGTCTCGATGTTCAGAAGGGACGCCTGCATGTCTGAGGAGGCCAAAGCGGCCTGGGTCCCCAGGGTGATGTAGCGGGTCAGGTTGGCGGAGAACCGGTCCTCCAGGGTCAGCGTTTCATGGATGCGCGCCACAGGCTCACTTCCTCTCTCTCGACGCGATTTCCTTTTTGATGAATGCGGCGATCAGGCACCGCTCCCGGTAGGGCAGCGCTTCATACTGGGAGGGGGGCCACCCCAGATTGACAAAGCAGTAATAGGCCGCAATGGTCTCGGGGTCGCCCCCGTCGATCAGTTTTTTGCGTCTTCCTCCACAGGGAAGTTGAAGCCGCTCAGATCGTTGATGGCCTGCACCAGCTTGGCGTATTCTCCGGAGAGGAGCATCTTGCCCGGCACCAGGGCGGGGTCCAGGACCCCATAAGCGTCGCACAGCTCCTTCTCGGCGAAGTTGGGCTCCACGGTGGCCGCCAGCACAGTGGCCCTGGAGAGGAAGGAGGAGTCGATGTATTCCTGGGCCACGCCATTCACCGTCCGGGTGCGCTTGGCCCGCTTTACCAGGGCGTCGTTCTCCTCCTGGGTGAGGGGGCGGATCTTGAAGGGGACGGGCTTGCCGTCCTCCCCCAAAAACCGGTCGGAGATCACGACCTCCTTGGGCTCTGGGGCCACGGGATGCAGAAATGCGGACAGCTTGCTCATAGTTACCTCCTTAATTCCCCAGCGTGGCCGGGTCCGTAAAGGCGGACAGGCGGGCCACCCTAGTGTAGGCAAAGTTGAAGTCGTATTTGAGCATGGCCTCCTCGTCGTTGAGGATGCTCAGAGGGATGGTGCCGGTGAGGGTACAGCCGTAGTAGGCCATGACCTGGCTGCCCACCGATGTAGTGGGGTCGGCGTTGGTGATCTGGATGTCGAACTCAGGCATGACGCCGGTGTTGATGTACTCCAGTACCATATCCGTCCACAGGTTGCTCCCGTAATAGATGTTGCCGGTGCCGGTCAGCTTGGCCCCGTTGCTCTTGTTCTGGATGATGCGGGTGCCGATGACCCGCATATCGGAGGACTGGATCTCGGCGTTGGTCTTGATGTTCCGCATGCCGGCCGCTACGGTGTTGACGCCGTTTCGGGTGACGACTACGGAGCCCTCCGCGCCGTTGACGGTATCTTTCGCCAGCAGATAAGACATGTTCTCGCCTCCTTATGCGTCCATCGAAATGGTGATGTATACCTTCTCCACGCTTCCGACCGGCTGTACAGAGAGATTCACCACAATGGCGTTGATGGCCTCGCCGGGCTCCACCGTCACGTCCTCCGCGGTGAAGTTCTGGATGCCGTTGTTGGCCTGGATGTCCAGCAGGTAGCCCACGACGGCCGCCTGGAACATGGACCGGCCCTGGGCGTTGTTGTCCACCACGCCCAGGTAATTGGCGGAGAACTGCCGGTAGAGGTCGTTGGCAATGGTGTTGGCCAGGCGCATGGTCCGGTTGTACCGGTAGACCTCGGTGATATCGGTGGTGTAGGTCACCAGAGAATTGATGTCCTGCTCCACGTACACCCGCCCGTTGTCCGCCGAGAGCACCAGCTGTCCGGCGTTCAGCGCTGCGATGTACTGGGCGTTGGTCATCATTGTGGTGCTTACCGCGTTGGGATAGGTGGCGTTGGTGAGGGATTCATTGTACATGGCCCCGGCCTCCGCGCCGCCCACCCACCAGCACACCTGCTGGGCGGTGAGTTCAGTCCCATCGCTGAGGGTAACGGGGGACATGACGTTAACGACGTAGCGGCTGTCCGGGTTGGTGAGGTTGGCCGCCACCAGCTGGCAGTACTGGCCGTTTTCCTCGTTCATTCGCTGCACGAAGGAAGTCATGGCTGCCTGAACCGTGGCGTCGCCGCCGTCATAGATGAGGATATCAAACTGATAGGGCTCAATGACGCCCAGGAAGGCGGAGTAAGCGGCGGTCTCTACGGTTCCGTCGCTGCCGCCGGAGAGGTCCGTTCCTGCGGTGGCCGTCACGGCGCCCGTGCCGCTCCAGCTTACCCAGGCATTGGGCTCCAGATCAGACACGGCGGCGATACCGGTCTGCTCATCCACTGCGCTTCCATCCACCACGGTGGTCACGGTAAAGGTCTCTTCGTCTGCCTCCTCCGTGATCACGATGGAGATGGCGTTGCCGCGTACGCCTGGATAGAGGGCCGTGGCCGTCAGTGCGCCGGCGGTTGCCTTTGCCTGGGCGGAGCCGGAGGCAGAGGGCCGGTAGAGCAAAACCTTGCTGGCCCCGGCGGTCCGGTTGGTGCCGAGGAAGATCTGCTGGAGGAAGCGGGCGTTGGGGCTGGTGATGTCGTAGCCGCAGAAGGGGGTGGTGTCCGCCCCGGCCTCCACGGTCTGCACGGAGCCTACAGGTCCCCAGCTCATGGGCTCGCAGATGGCCACGACGCCCCGCTCCCCCACCGTCAGGCCCAGGCCCTGGGTGGAGGTAAAGCGGATGTATACGCCGGGGCGTACTTTGTTCTGACTGGTCCAGGTGCCGCCGGGCATGGTCAGTCACGCTCCTTTCCAAAGAAGGCCCTGACCGCCTTATCTGCCTCGGCCAGGGTATAATAGGGTTCTTTCAGGACTGCCGCCAGGAAGTCCTTCTGGTACCCGGCGTAGCGCTTACTCTTGAGCAGCGCCTCCCGGGTATATTTCTTGGCTTTATCCATGGGTCACCTCCGGTTCGTAGTCCATGGTCTCCATTTTGACGTGCTCCTGCGGAAGGGCCACCCGCTCCCGGACTTCGAAACGGTAGTGCAGCTCGTCCAGGTCGATGTTCCACTCCCGGTCATGGGTCCTCAAGAGGACGGTCCCCTCCGTGGTCCCGTCGCTGTATGGGAAGGACTCCATCAGGAGGTCCAGGGTCTCCCCCGCCGCCTGATAGCGCCGCTGGAGGTCGGGCAGGTTGTACTCCAGGAGGTATACCAGATCCACACCCAGAATCCGCCGCCAGAAACCGCCGGTTTCCAGCAGAAGCCGGTTGGTCCTGGTCTGCAAAAACATCATGGGCTGCTGGCTTCCTTGCTGATTGGGGTCCTCATAAAAGGTGACGCCGGGGAAGTGGGGCGCCAGATAGCCCGCCAGAGACTTGGCGATGGTAGTTACGGTCAGGTTCATTCCATCAGCCTCCCGATCTCCTTGTCCAGTTCTTCCTGCACTGTCCGCTCATAGACCTCCTTGGCTTTGTCCACCATAAACTCGCCCTTGACGTAGCGGGTCTTGGTGCCCACCACCAGGCCTACCTTTGCGGTCGGATCGTACTCCAACAGTCCGGACTCCGGGTTGATATAGAGCCCCGGGACGAAGTGCCGGTCCATCCGGTGCCCCTGATCCACGTAGGAGGCGTAATCCTTGTTGTTGTTCAGCTCGGTCTGAACCGCCGCCCCGGCCACCCTGGGCTCTGTTACGCTGTCCGTGGCCCAGTGCTGCTTTAGCTCTCCGGTCCGGGTGTGGGTCCCCCGCAGGCTGTTCATTTTAGGCGGCGTGGCCTCTATGGCCGCCTCCACAGCCCGCATGGTGGCCGTTCGCGCCGTCTTAGCCAGCACCCTTGGCAGGTCGGCCTGCGCCTTCTTGAGCTGCTGAATGCGCTGCTGAAGCGTTACGGTGTAACTCATTTGACACGCTCCTGCTCCATCAGCCTGATCTCCTGGTGGGCCAGTCCCGGAAGGATGGCCCCAAAGGGCTCATAGTAGAGGTTTGGGTCGCTGGCAAAGGCCCGGATGGTTGGACCGGGCCTGCCCAGCTTACCGCCCCTGGTGATGATGAGCTCATCCCCCGCGCGGATGTCCACCGAGATATCGCAGGCCAGGTGGTCATTTTGGCTGACGCTGGAGGCCGTCTGGCTCATACTGATGGGCTTGTTGTCGCTCTGGTAGACGCGGCACGGGACGCCCGTCAGCACCTTCTGACGCTCCTGCCGGGTAAGATTGCCGTCCTGCACCGTGACATTTCTCCACACGTCCATGGTGTCCGTGTACCAATCTGTCCAATTCACGCCGTCTCACCTCAAATCACCAGCATCCCGGCCATGCCGATGAGCTTGGCCCGGTTGGCGAACATCTGTCCATAAGTGGTGCTGTTCAGATCGCCCCAGTCCTCGGTCCCTGCCGTAATGGCGGCGGTATCGTAGCTCACGGAGGCGTCTCCCAGGGTAGCGCTCTTGACCATGCCCACCAGGGCCCCCGAGGCTGCCGCCTGCTCCGGCGTCTCGTTGCTGGCGGCGTAGCCTCTCAGGTACAGGGTGACATAGTGGGCCACATAGAGCCCCACGGCGTAGCGCCATCCCTCCCCCCACCTCTCAGGCTGCACGGCGGCGTTTGCCATGCGGATGATCTCTTGCAGCATAGCGGCGGGAAGCAGCGGTTGGCCCCCCGCGTTGAAGAACTGCGGGAAGTCCGCCTGAAACTGCTCTGCTGTGTAGGTGCCGGGCGCGCCGCTGCCGAGGTTGGCGGCCGCCGCCCGTACTCCATAAAACTGAGGTTTGCCCCAGTAGTACATCCCGCAGTCCCTCCTTTACTCCTCGGTGGTCTTCCTGCCGCGGCGCGTCTTGACCTTCTTTTCGTCTGCCGCCTGGGTCTCCTTGTCACTCGTCCCGGAGGGCACCAGCTTCCCGTCGGCCACCAGAGCCTTGAAATAGGGGGCGCCCGCCGCCCAGTCCGGGACGGTGCTCATCTGCCCCCGGACCAGCCGGACGGCAGCAGAGCCGTCCGGGGCCGGGATGACGATGTTCCGCTTGCTCAGTACAAACATGGCCCTCACCTCAGATGCCGTCCACGTAGGAGATGGAGGTGGGGTAGAAGATCTGAACCTCAGAGATGTTGGACATGTAGGCGGTGTCGTAGCAGACGTTCGCCACGTTGGGGGCGCTCATGATGCGGGACAGGGGCACCAGCTCGTCCATCTTGACGAAGCGACGGTCGTTGTTGTACACCACCATGCGGTCCTTGCTGCCGGTGCCTGCGCCCTTGCACCACCGGGTGGCCCCGATGAACAGGTCGCCGCCGGCCTTCGTGGCCGCGTTGTTCTTCATCAGGAAGTCGTAGATGGTCTCGGTGGCCAGCTCGGTGACCTTCGTGGTCATGATGTAGAGATACTGCTCGTAGGGGATCAGGATGTGGTTGGGGATGGCGGTCTCGTCGTACTCGTTGGCGGCCCAGCCGGAGGCCAGAGCGTCGTTCACATCCTTCAGGATCTCCTCCGGGGTCTTGGTGGCCCAGGTGGCGGTGCCGGCCGCGCCGTTGGCGGAGGTGGTCTCGGTGGCATCGGGGTTATTGACCAGGCCGGTGGTGCCGTAGTCGGTGAGGCCCACATAGACGTTGGCGTCCATGTGCTTGTCGTAGGCCATGCGCACGCCGTCCTGGAGCAAGTTGTCCAGGCTACGGCCGATGTAGTTGGCCCGCTGCATGTCCTGGAACATCACCCGCAGGGCGGCGGCGAACACGTGGGCCTTGTATACGCCCTTGTCCACGCTGGCCTGCACGGTGGGGATGCCGTTGGCCCCGCCGGCGGTCACGGGGGAGTTAGTGGCCCCGCCGGTGATGCCGTAGGAGACAGCCATAGCGGACACGTAGTCCACCCAGCCACCGCCGGTCTCAATCACGATGTCCCGGGGATAGGTAAAGCTGGTCAGGGGCTTGCGGATCATGGGGTCGCGCTTCTCCAGCTCGCTCACCAGGAACGCGCCGCCGGAGGCGATGCCGTCCGCGTCCATCACGGGCACGCCGCCGGGCAGGCCGGGGGCACTCGGCATGGTAAAGGTTCCGGCATTGGTGGTGCCGACATTGGTAAAGCTCATATTTTCTACCTCCTTATTAGGCGTTGTTCATGGTCAGGATGCGCAGCTCGGCGATGCCGTTGGCGTCGGCGGGTCCCGCCCACTGGCAGTTGGTGAGCTGCACGGTGTTGGCGCTGTCCGCCTCGGCCTCGAAGCCGCCCACAGGGGCGGTGGGATAGCTGCCGTTGGCGGTGATCCGCACGTACACCGCGCCGCCCAGGGCGGGGGTGCCGCGGCTGCACTTGACGTTGATGGCCCCGCGCTGGAACACGCTGACGGGCTCACCCACCGCATACTGGCCCTGGCTCTGGTCGAGGTAGGTCAGGGCACTCTTGATTTCACATCCAGCCACACCCACAAACTCGGCGGCGGTGGCCCCGGCGCCCATGGGAATCACCGCGCCATCCTCATACTTCAAAGCCGCGCCGAAGGGAATCGCGGCGTCTCCGCCGGCGGGCCGGGTGTTGACGATCATGTCGGGCTGACGGGCGTAGCAGCCCGCGAAGCCGTGGGGCATTTCCTTGCCGATTACCTGGGGATTCAGTCCCATAGAAAAATCACTCCTTTACGATGTGGCCAGCATCCCCGCCGTGCAGAGCGCGGCCAGAAGGCTGTTGAAATCTTCCATAGTGGGGGCGGCGGTCAGATCCGTGATGGCGGCCATCTGGAGCACTCCGCCTCTCGCCGATGTGGTGGCGTTTGGGAGGGTGTAGCTGGGTCCAGCGGGGCCCTGCGCGCCTTTCAGGTTGTGGAACTCAAAAGCGAACACTTTAGCCGTGTCCGGCCCGGAGGCCGTCACGGTGACCGAAGGCGTCCCGGTGGCGCTATCCACCGTAGCCGTCGGCGTTCCAAAGCCCGCTGCCACGCCTGGAGCTCCGTCTGTTCCGTTTGCGCCATCCGCTCCAGCAGGGCCGCGAATGTTGACGCCCGCCACAGCGGGCATCCCGCCCTTGCTGGCCTTCCAGGTGAGTTCCCCGTCCTCACTGACGCTGGGCTGATAGTAGCCGCCGTCCTCTCCGGCGGAGCCGGACGCAGAGGGCACAGGGCCCACATAGGCGATCCGCAGCTCGGCCACGCCGTGGTTGTCCGCCGGGCCGTTCCACTGGGCGTTGGGAATGACCACGGTGTCGGCCCCGTCTGCCTCCGCCTCGAAGCCCCCGGCGGGGTACCCTTCCGAGGCGGTCACCCGGACGTAGACCGTGCCGTCCACGGCGGGCGCGCCCTTCTGACACTTCACATTGATGCAGCCACGCTGGAACACGGAAACCGGTTCACCCGGTGCGTACCGCCCCACGTTCTGGCTGTAGAACTCCGCCGGGCTCTTGACCTCCAGGCCCGCTACGCCAATGAACTGGTTCCCGGTATTCCCGGCTCCCAGGGGAACGACCGCGCCGTTCTCGCCGCGCACCAGGGGCGTGCCAAAGACGATGGCCGCCGTTCCGCCCAGAGGGGCGGTGTTGGTAATCATGTCCGGCTGCCGGGCATAGGAACCGGCAAAGCCGTGGGACATGTTCAGGCCGATAGTCTACGGGTTCAGGGGCATGGTCAGCCCTCCTCCCTCTTGGCGGCGTGGGGATTGCGGGCGGCGTACTCCGCGGCGGAATCGGCGCACATCTGCTCATAGGTGGTTTTCCTGGCCTTGTCGGCGTTGGCCCTGGCGCTGTCCATGGCCGCCTGGGCAATGGCGCTCATCATATCGGGGCCCTTGATGGCGGACAGCAGAGCGTCGGTGACCTTCGCCCGTGTCTGCTTGTCCTCGATGGCAGCCACGGCGGGGCGCACCTTGCGCAGCAGCTCCACCGCCGCGTCCCGGGCGGAAGCGGTCACGCCGTCCATCTCCTCAGCGGGGATAGTGACGGCCTCCTTGCCTTCTTCTTTGCCGGCCAGCTTGGCAATCATCTCGTCCAGGTCGGTCTCGTCGTGGAGGGGATGCTCGCCCCGGCCGCCCCGGACCTTGGCCTCTAGCATCTCCAGGATGCGGTCCAGTTTGGAGCCGATGTCGTCGCCCTTGGGGGCCTCGATGGTCTCCGCATCCTTTGCGGGCTCGTCCTTCGTGGGTTCCGCCTCCGGCGCTTTCGCGGGTTCGGCGTCCAGCACGCTGGCGGTGGTCTGCACCATCGTGTCCAGTTCCTCGGGGCTGGCTTCCTTCGCCGCCATGCCAAAGGCGGTCAGGACAGACTTCCAAAATTCGCTCATGTGGTTCCTGCCTTTCTCCGCCTGTTCGGCGGCGTCTTTTATCGCAACATCGCGGCCGGCGCGCCCCCGGGGGACGATGGCCACGTGATTGCCCACAATATGGGTCTGCTTGTATCCGTCCAGATACGGTTCAAACTTGCAGTTATAGCCGCAGGACACCTCCCGCAGCACACCGTTTTCCACGTCCGACACCAGGGACGGGTCCTTGATAATGAGGTCGGCCACGGTGTTCTCACCCTCCCGGTGTACATTCTCCAGGAGCCCCTTGGAGTAGCCCGCCTGGTTTTCCGCGTTCAGCATCTCAGGAGGGTGGCCCCTCGTGATGTCCTTCCCCTCCAGGCTGGCCAGCGCCGCCGGGGCGAACACGTCCTCCTCCAGGCGGTAGACCGTGACAGGCCGCTCGGGCTCTCCGCCCAGTCCCAGTTCCCCGGCGGAGTACATCTGCGTGCCGGTACGGTTGATGGGAACGGCATAGCAAATCAGATAGCCCTCCGGGGTCTTCACCAGATGCTCCGAGATGTGGGAGCCATAGTACGCAACTGCCATTACTCCACCCCCGGGACCAGCTGCTCCTGATCGGCGCTCTGGCCTGCCGCGGCCTCCAGAAGCAGATCGGCGATAATTGCCTGGTGGTCTGTCTCATCGGCCTGGATCTCCAGCAGCTTGGGGATGTGCTCCGGGGGCGCGACGGCCATGCAGGTCAGATAGAGCCGCACCGTCTCCGTCTCCCCCGCCAGGGAGCGCTTGAGCAGGTCAATGTATTCCTGGTTGTAGTCCATGCAAATCACCTCGCAGGCAAATAAAAAAGAGGCCAACTACCGAGATTTCCTCGATAGCTGACCCCGATGGTCCTTCCCTGGCTCCAATTAGCCAGAGGTCTGGTATCTGATTGTCCGCTTATCCTCCAGAATGATGTAGCCGGCTCCTTTCTTCCGAACCACGGCATCATTCCCCTTGTCCACAATCATTTTGATAGCGCTCCAGGCCTTTTCATCCATAGATCGCTCTTTGCAGGGTTCCATCGGCATCATCCTCCACAATTTCAAAACGTCCGGGTGGAGTCTCCCCATCCATGGGCCGCGGAGCCTTGGCATCGTAAAGATAACCCTCCTGCTCCCCGTCTGCTTTTTCCCAATAATCTGGTCCTTCGTCGTCGATCAGGCGCAGGCATCCGAACTCCACGCCAAGACACTCATACACCTTTCCACTTGTAAGGCCGCAATAACCGCCGCCAAATGTGTCTCCGACATAGCGCACCTTCATTTCTGCTTCACGCCCTTTACCTTCTCCTTATAGTGGACACCGTCAAGTTCGTACCAGTGAACATCATAACGGTAACTTTCTGTTTCAATTATACCGCCCTTTTTCTCCCATTTCAACGGATCTCCACCGTAGTCGGCGGCCAAAAATGCGGCGTCCCGAAGCACCGTCTCCGTCCCATACCCTGCGATTCTTCGCACCCTGAGGATTGTCGCACCTGCTGGCACAACCCCGGGAGAGTCTCCGGGCAACTGAAGCGTATGAGAAACTGTGCTGGTGCGATTTACCTCCCTGTATAGCCTCTCCCACTCTCTGTACTTCTCATCGTCCGCCCCCTTGTGCTTCTGCCAGGTGGCGAAGGTCTTGGGCACTGGGTCGCCCACGGTCATCCGGTACCGCTCCCACTGGCGGTAGTCCGACAGCCAGCGCCGCCTGGCAGCTTCTTTCGCCCGGTAGGCCTTGATCTGCTTCTCGGTCCGGGGGTCTCGGCTGAACGGGTTTTTACGGGGGTCGGAGAAGTCCTTAATTTTTTGGATCTCCTCCTCGGTACGACCCGCCTCTGTGTATGGGTAGATGCTATGGAGGCAATTGGGGTGGATATTCAACCAAGTATTCGCCAGCGTGTCAGGTCCCGCAGGGTCCTGCTTCCCAAATGCCGCCGCCAGGGGCGGATAGTCCGGATTCGTACCGCTTTTGGAGTACACCCGGCCTTCATAGGGGGCGCACAGGGCGCATGTGGTCCCGTGGGAGGAGATGCGGTATAAATCCTGCTCCGGGTCCGCCGTCAGCACTGCCAGCACCTCCGCCTGCCGGGAGGTAGTGCGGGAAACCATGCTGCAATAGGTGTGCAGAGACCAGTGCCGCCCGGCCTTGTCCACGAAGGCTGTGACCCCTTCCCGGCGGAGCTGCTCCACAAAAACCCGCAGCATCTTGTATGTCCCGCGTCCTGTGGCCTGCTGTAAGGCCACCTGCTCCAGGCCGACACGCCGGTATACATCCGGCTCAACCCGGCCAATCAGGGCACTCTGCACGGTGGCCATAGCGGTTATGGTTGCGTCAGTGATCTCCCCCATCAGGTTCATGACCAACTGGTCGACAATGGCGTACTGTGAGGCGGAGATGGCTGGTGACCCGACGCCGGCGTTATAATACCCCGCCGCATGCTTGGCCGCCGTCTCCGGCGCCTCCATGGCCTTCCGGGCCTCCGGTACCCGCACATAGAACTGCTTTTCAATCATCTTCGGCACATATTCCCAACAGTCGGACTCCATCCGCCGAAGGATCGCCTGTACCCGCTCCAAGGCGGCCACGGCGTGGTAGTCCACGAGCCCTTGACTGCGCAGGCGGCCGATCTCGTTGATGATGGCGGTCTCGGCTCTCAGATAGATGGATATGAGCTTTTCCAGCTCTTTCTCATTCGGCGCTCGGTTCAGCGTTGGCATTGGTCAGCCCCTCCCCGTAGCCCAGGCCCATCAGCGGATCACGCAGTGCGGTGGCGTCCTGATAGGTTTTTCCGGTGTTGCCCCTGATCTCCTCGTCTGTCAGGCTGCCCCACAGTCCGGTTTCATCCTCCAGCTTCTTAAGTTCCTTCTGGGCGGTATCCACATTGAGGAGCCCAGCCTGGTAAGTGGATACAATGGCCTCCGCCTTGCTCTTGGCGATCTCCGCCACTTCTTTTGCCGTGGGCGTCCACAGGGGCGGGAATGTAACCGCCAGATCATCCGGCACAAAGCCCCAGGCGCTCATGCACAGCACCGGCAGCAGCTTCTCCAGCGCCGGCCGCAATTTGGCCTCCCGCTGGCTGTCCACGTAGTCGTAGTAGTTCCGCAGATCGCTCTCTCCGGTGGAGTTCAGCCCTCCGGGAGAGCGCCCGAAGAGCTTGGTCATGGGGTAGCGGCTGGCGCCGCACAGATTGAGACACATGGACTCGTAAACCTCTTGCAGGCCATTGAAGTGATACTGGGTGTTAGTGAGCTTCGTCCCCTGCTCCACCAGCTGCGTGCCGTAGTTGGTACGCAGGACACTTTGCGCCTGCATCATAGCCCAAAAGCGCCGCTGCACCTCCGGGGAGGCCATGGACAGCATCTGCTCCATGCCCTTGACCTCCATCGTGTTGACGTTGGCCTGGAAGGTCAGCGCGGCCATGTTGGCCGATACGTTGTCATGGGACACCACGTCCTTGTACAGGGCCTCCACCTCGGATTCGCCCCAGTACATTTCCGCCACCCGCTCCAAAAACGGGAGATCCCGTCCGGTGAAGCGGATCACGCGGGAGTGGTGGACATTGACCACCGTGTGCCCTGCGGCGTCTGTGATGCTGTAGCTTTTGGGTATCGGGTCTCCACCCTCAAAAAACAGCTCCATGTTGGGCGTGATACCCTGCCAGCGGTCGAGTATGTAGAGGCCCCGGAAGCTGCCCGGATACACCAGGTCTATGTCCAGAGGCTTGGACAAATCTTCCTGCCCCTCTATCTGGATGAGTCCTGCTGCGCCACCGTACAGGCGCCCCCAGCGCAGGCCCTCATTTAAGCGGGCCCGGAGCTGTGTTTTGCGCTCTATCTGGTCAAGTGCGTCCTGCTGCTCCGGTGTGACACCGCCTTTGAGCTTGTACCACTCCCGCAGCATATCGTCCACCATTAGGCCGACCACGTTCTGGACCACCCAGTTGTCCCGGTACAGAGAATTGAGCAGGGCATAGTTGTCAGTCATGCGGGTCAGCGGGTACTCCGTGGCCTCCAAGGGGGATTGAGAGCCGTATCCCAGGCGGAACAGAGGGTTGGAGAACGCATCCAGGACGTTGACCGCCTCGGTATTCTGCTTTGTGCCCGCCGGGCGGGTCTTATGGCGTCTGGACACTATTCAAACCTCCAATCGGGCAGGTAGTTCACGAAATAGCGCAGGGCATCAGGCCCGTGGTCCTGCTGCTTGACGGGCTTCTCCTCGCCGCGCTGGGCGGCCTTATCGTCCCACATGTACGTTCCGAGCTCGTCAATCAGGCCCATACAGTTTGCCTCGTTGACCAGCAGGCGCCGGCGGGCAAACAGGGTGCCTGTCCTGCGGATCCCGTCCGACACGTCGTTGTCAGCTTCCCGGACATATGCCCCCCGCTGCCGCAGAGCCACGATGAAGGACGCGGCGGAGGGGTCAACCAGCACCGTGCACCAGTCTTTGCCCATGAACTCCATGAAGTCGTCGGCGTACTCTTGGTCGGTCTTCTGCCGGCGCTCCTTGCGGCTGTCCCAGCGGTATTCCCGATCCACCCTGATAACCTCGCCGTCATCGTAGATATCCAGGAATACGCATGGATTCGTGGTGCCGTAGTCACAGGCGATGTAGCGGGTGGAGCTGTAGAGCGCCCCTGTTGGGGCCTGCTTATACACGTTCTCCGTCAGGTCGAACATGTCGTAAATCAGGCCCTCGGACATCACCCACTGCCCCAGGATGTATCTCTGGTAAAACACGCCGCTGTACATGTTCCGATACCGCTGGCGTGTTGCGTCATCCAACCCGGGGTTGTCGCCCATGAGGAAGTGCAGGTGCAAGGCGTTGCGCTCCTGCGCTTTGAGGATCCACTCTTGACGGAACCAGTGCAGCGGGTTCTCCGGGTTGCAGTTGAACCACATCTTTGCCCCGGATACAGAGCACCGGGCCAGCGCCTGCTCCACGAAGGAGCGGGGCATCAGCGCCACCTCGTCCAGCAATACCCCGGCCAGCGTGATGCCCTGGATGAGCGTGTAGGAGGACTCATCCTTGCCGCCGAACAGATAGAAGCGGTTTTCTCGGTTTCCGTCCCGAGCGATTAGCACATGGTCACCGCGGTTATACTTCACGCTGAACCGGGTTCTCACCCACTTGACCGCCAGCAGCGGAGTTACAATGTTCCGCTCCACAGCTCCCACCGATTTTCCGCAGAACGCAAATGCCTGACCGGTGAAACTCAACATCGCCCAGCGGAAGAAGGACAAGGACATGACGGAGGTCTTGCCCGACCGAACCGCCCCGTCACAGATCAGCGCATCATAGCTGGTGTGTGGAAAAGCCATGATTTTCATCTGCTTTTCGCTGAACATCACAGCCCCCTTGCCAGCTCTTTCAGGCTCTCGGTCAGAGCGTCATCCTCGGTCTGATTGACCTCAAACGCCCCCTCCGCCTGCTTATCGCGCCACCTATCCGGGCGGCGGTTCTTCAACCAGAAGATCTGCGCTGTGGTGTCCGGCGGCACGGTCTTGGTGGTCTGGATCACCTTGCGGTCGTCCTTATCGCTGACCTCCACCCGCTCCTCCATGTACTCATAGCCCAAGGCTCGTTTCAAGAGGGCGTTTTCTACTTGGGTGTCAACGACGTCTTTACCCCTTTTTAGGGCCTCACAAATCTCACCATACGCACTTTTCCACACATACAGCGTTTTCGCCGTGATGCCCATGTTATGGGCGATTTGCTCATCGGTCAGCCCATCCCGGGCCCAGCCCTCCAGTAGCAGGAGCCCGTCCGGCTCCAGCCACCGCTGATACTTGCCTTTCGCCACAATGGGCTCACCACCTCACGGTCAAAATATCTGGTGCCACCGCCCGCCTCATGCGGCGAGGAGCGGCGTATATAGCCGGGGTAACCGGCTATCTTGCGGGTTTGGTCAGGCTGTCCGCTAGCCTGTCCGTAGTCGGTCATAGCGACCACGCTTTTTTACCAGGTACTATGACTACCTGTTCTGCCGCGTGGAGAGTGCGACCCTCCGGCCCGGATCTTGGGCTGGCGTCAGCCGTGCGGCATATATGGTCTCCCGACGGCGATTACCGCCGGGAGAAAGGGAAAAGAGAGGAAGAACGCCCGGATATTCATACCGCCTCCGGGCCAGGGCGGCGGAGGTGAAGAAGCGCAGAGGCTGAGATAGACCCCTGCGCTTCTCATTTTAACGTAACTTCTCCCGCCCACGTTGCCAATTGGCAACGCCGCAAATTTTTTTAGCGAAATTTTGACCGGCCTGTTAAGTAGTCCAGGCTGACCTCATAGTAGTCCGCCAGGGCAATGAGCGCCTCCATGCTCGGAGTCCGTTCTCCCCGCTCATATCTTCTTACGGCGCTCTTCTCCAGCCCGCACAGCTCCGAGACCGTCGCCATGCTCCTCACCGGCCGGCGCTCTTCTCGCAGTCTCCTCAGCCGCTCAGGAAACTCTCTCACTCGTTCCCCACCAAACTTTCATCTTTTACATTGCTTTTTGGAAGTACAGGTTCAATCTTTCGTTCTCCCAGGCCACAGAAGTGTTCTCTTGTATCCAAATCAAACGGAAGAAAAACGGTGTTTGTTTTTGGGCAATGTGCGTACAGTTTATTGTCCTTACCAGGCGGTGCGGGCAAGGGCATCCAGTGGGTGACATTTACGATTTTTGTAAAATCCCAGTCTCTCCAGGTGACCTCTGTTTCGGCATCCATAGTCATGGCATATCCATAGTCACAGTATTGAGCTATTTTCATTTGCCAGTTTCCGGCGTTGTCTTTTTTCGCCACCCAATACGACTTTGCCCCTGTTCCCGGATTGTATTTCGGCAGCCTCTCCTCCACGCTCACCCACTCGTTCGGCGGGGTGAGGGTGGGTGCTGAATGCACCATCGATCTGACTCGCATGAGGCAGTCGTTAAACCCCTCTGTATATCGCTGGTTAGCCGGGCCTGCCTTTTTTCTGTTGAGCCGCTCCATTAAGGTGTCGGCATCAATCGGTCTCATCGTCCACCGCCTCCTTCTTCCATTTCTCACGTTGCTTTTTCTGGTACTTTCTCCACTTAGTCATATACGGCTCTGGTATCTCGTATCCTGTCAGACTGGCGGAATACATCAATTTCTCCGGGTCTTGCAGCACCATATCAATGACCGCCACCATGCCCCTCCAGTTGTTCATGCCGTAGTACTTGAAATTGTCCCCCACCTTCTCAACGGCCGCCTTCAGATCCCGCAGAGCCTTTCTGTACGCCGGGTAGTATTGCAGGGGCAGGTCATTCTCCATGCAGCGCCTCCATCCTCTCCAACACCATCTCCACGGCCTCGTCTGTAAATGGACTTCCGCATTTAGGACAGAAGGTATAGTTGTTTGCCTCCAAAGCATTATATCCGCATCGTGAGCAGTAAACAAACCCACCCAAATGTGTTGATTCGTTCCAGTGCGCCCTCCACACCTTCTCCACCTGCTCCCGGCTGATTTTATCCATATATCTACAAATCCTCCATTCTATGTGATATTATTAAACTACGTGGAAAGCGAGGTGATTTTATGGACATGCACCCAGTTTCCTCAACGGACATAGCCAGCATCGGATATGAAAACGGGACGCTCTACATCTCTTTTCGTAAGGGCGGCACCTATGCTTACTTCAATGTGCCACAGTCCGTATATGCTGGCCTCATGTCCGCAGGTTCACACGGGAAATACTTCCACGCATTTATCAAGGGTAGTTATAGCTATCGAAAACTCTAATCTATAACTACCAGCACCACCGCGGGGCCGTTTACCGAGACCGTCACATCTTGGTACGGCTCTGCGATGTGTGTTTCTACGCCTTCCCGTTTTCTAAGTTCATCCACCAACTCACAGGTTTTAAATTCAGATAACTGCTCCCGGCTGACGGGGCGGAGGGCGGACAACCCAGCCTTGAACAGCTCATAGGATTTTTCTGCACCCTTTATCCCAACTGCGGCAACGGCTGCGTGTGCCGCAACAGCCGCCTCATACTCTTTGATAATTTCATCCCGCGTCATCATGGCTGGGCCTCCTAATCATCTTCGATTTCATTCAAATCAATCAGGTCATTGCAGGAAACTGCACAACACACCATATCGACAAAATCCTCATCGTCGCAAAGTTCCAGAAGTTCACATAATCTGTTCGCTAATCGAGCAATTTCTCTTTTCATGTCCATTCCTCCCTGGTTAAACTTTCCCATGTGATTTGGCGGTCATCAAAATCAAAGTTATTTTCATAATCCAGCAAAGTCAGATCAAACCCAAATGAGTTTGGGCGGACAACTCTCTGATCTGACTGCATTCCCAGCAACCTGTCCCACAGGTCTGGATGATTGTCTCGCAGGTGACGGAGTTCCTTCTCTTTGGCATTGGGGCAGAAAAAGCACCCGCCTCTTGGAGCAAACTTATAGATCGGGGATAACAGACCATTCCGTTTGCAAATCTCCCGCGCCTCTGCCTGGGTAACTCTGTATTTCTCCAACAGGGACACAGCGTTTTGGTCCATGGATTTCATGCGGTTGTCCTCGTCGTATGCAATTCCCAAATACCAAAGAGCGCCCTTGTGTTGTCGAATAAACTGGCGCAACGGAGGCAGTTTGCAGTCTCTCTTGATCGAACACCGGCCTTTTCTGGATAGTGGGAACCCATGCAATTTCCCAATGTTTGGTCCTTTTGTGATTGGCCAGTAAAAATAATCACAGAATGTTTTTTGGCTTCTCAGAACCTCAACATGAATTCCGTGATGTTCAAACCACGGGATTGCTACCGTATGAATAAATTCTGCGTGTTCCGGGACTTCTCCGCTTGTCCTCTGATCGAACATCACCTCGCAGTAAACCATAGCTGTCAGTGGCTCCCCATGCTCCAAAGCCAGCAGAGAGGTTGCCGTACTGTCCGCTCCTCCAGACCAAGACAGAAAATATTCAGCCATTCAAAATCTCCATCTCCTCCGCGCTCAGAATCGGTGCGCGGGTATTCTGATCGGCCTCATAACAATCCTTCAGGTTCGCATTTCTGCGGCAACAGGAGCATTTCTGGTGCCTTCCCTTCCAGCGCGACATCCATTGCAGCACTCCGGGTAAGGCATCACCCCCGCATCCGTCAGCGGCGTTTTCTTTCTCACCGATCACTTTTTCAGTCAAACCCATGTTCATTTTCCTCCTTCTTGGGTGGCGGCATCCGATAAAGCACCTGCCACATCCGGTCCGCCGCCTCCAGCGCCTCCTGTGTTTTGCCTGCTTTTCGGGCCTTGGCAAAGTCGCCGGCCGGTCCTTCCACCTCGACCCATAACCGGACGTTATGCCGAATCAGAGCGTCATCCAGCATCAGACTGTCGTATATCCGCAGCAGTCTCCGCTTCTCCCGCTTCCCCTGCTCCCGGTCGATCATCCCGCATCGGTAAGACCCATGCAGAGCCCGGAAGCATTCAAACAGCCACACCTGGGCCGAAGAGAGTCCGTCCGGCATCACCGCTCCCACCATAGCTAGATCTTCCAGCTCATCCGGCGTCATAGGGTGCTCACCTGGATATAGATCCCAGGCACCTCCGCCCAGAACTTCTCGCAGATCTCGCTGGCCACCTGGGCATCGTCTTTCCAGAACCCCTCAGCCGTCATACAGTCCTTGAGCAGCTTCTGAAGATTGTCTGTATCAGGCTTGGTGGTCCGGTAAGACCCATTGACATGACTGCCGCGGGGGAAACACCACTTGACCAGCAGCCGTACACCGCCCTTGATCGGCTCCGCCGGCGCGTACCGGCTCAGGTAGGACCGCAGCTTTGCCCGTGCCGCCCGCAGCTCTTCCGGCTCGTAAAAGACCGGCTTGCCGTTGACCACATGCACCGCCTTCTCCTGGTGGGTCACCGTGGGCGGGATCATGGCCATGAAGAAATCAAGATTCATAGTCGACGCCTACCCACATCCCGCTTTCGCGGTCATACTTGATGTACCCGATCCTCGCCAGCAAATCAAACAGATACTGCATACAGCTTTTGTTCCGCCCGATCCAGGAAAGCACTTCGTCAGCGTATTCTCTGTACTCCTCGTTGGGATATTTCCGATACAGCGGCGGCATTGCCTTTGCTGCCTCCAATCGCTTGTCTCGGCATTTCATTTGCCTGGCCATATTCTTCATCTCGCTAAAGCGTTCTTCATCAGAAAAGTCTTTTGTCAACGGGCAGGGGAAGAAGGGCGGCGGGCGTGAGCTTTCGCCCGCCTTCTTTCCCCCGTTGACCGTCAGGGAAAATCCGAAAACTATACGAAGTATATAGGCGTTTTCCTTCCCTGGGAAAAAGTCGGCGTTTACCGATATTTTCTCTCATAGGGAAAAAGTCGAAATTCATCGATATTTTCCCTCATATGGAAAAAGTCGAAATTCATCGATATTTTCCCTAAAACCGGCGGGGGCGTTCCTCCTCTCTCCTCTCCCTCTTTCTTCCAATTTTCCCGCCATCCACCCAGAAGCCGCCGTGTTCTTTGAGCCGGTTTCGGGCCGTTTTTTCGGTTACTCCCAGGTACTCGGCCAGCTCTTCCAGCGTGACCTCCTCCCCCATTCCGCAGGCTTCAAAGGCGGTCTCAATGGAGGCCTTACGATCCTCTTTTTTCGCCTCCGGATCCCGTCGCTTTTTGAAATTCTTCTGCCAGCTGGGGGCAGTCTCCTCCGGATCAATATCAGCCAGAGCGCCGCTTTCGTCGGTCCGATGGACCGGGAAGGAAAACCACAGATTCACCGGCGGGAACTTGGGGAACTCACGCAGCGTCCCCTCCACCCTCCAGGCGGTCTGGCTGCCTGCCGCGCGCCGGGCCTGCTCCGCCGCCGCGCCCGTCCATCCGGGCATCAGCTCCTCACAGGCCGCCACGGCTGCGCGCTGGCTGCACAGGTCGTCCCGGGATACCTCACGCAGCTTCCCAGCCCGCTCCAGCGCCTGGGTACAGGCGGCGCACACCGCGTTGTTCTCCTCCTGCTTCCGCAGATCCTCCCCCACCGGCAGCTCGATGAGGTCCAGCAGGGCGTCCGGGTCGCGGGCAAACACGCCGGAGCCGGACGCCCGGTCCATGGACTTCTTGCCGCCCTGGCTGCCCTTGGAATGATGGTGGCAGTAGATCACCGCGCAACCAAGCTCGGTACACACCTTGTCAAACTGGTTGCAGAAGGCCGCCATCTGATCGGCGCTGTTCTCGTCGCCGGTGATGACCTTATAAATGGGATCGATGACCACCGCAATGTAATTTTCTTTTAACGCCCGGCGGATGAGCTTAGGCGCCAGCTTGTCCATGGGCACCGAGCGGCCGCGCAGGTTCCAGACCACGATGTTGGAAAGGGACTTGGGCGGCCAATGGAGGGCGTCGTACACGTCACGGAATCGGTGGAGGCAGGAGGGCCGGTCCAGCTCCAGATTGACATACAGCACCTTTCCCCTGGCACATGGGAAACCCAGCCAGTTCCTTCCCTCGGCAATGGCGATACACAGCTCGATGAGGGCATAGGACTTGCCCGCTTTGGAGGGCCCTGCCAGCAGCATCTTATGCCCCTGCCGCAGCACGCCGTCGATGAGGGGCGGAGCCAGTGGGGGCAATTCATCCCACACGGACGCCATACTCTCCGGGTCGGGCAAATCATCGTTGACGCTCTCGATCCACTCTACCCACTCATTCCAGGAAGCCTTGCCCAGGTTGGTATCCACCAAAAACTGCTTGTGTCCCTTGCGGAGCACGCCGGGCATCCGGGACAGCCGGGAGGGGTTGCGGTTCTGGCGGTCTATGTCCAGTCCGTTTTTCCGGCACACCTCATAGAGGTAGTCCACTCGCTTGCGGTACTCCTCATAGCTGCCCGCCTCCACCCGCACGATGGCGTGCAAGCTCTTGCCACCCGAGTGGACCAGACAGGCCACCGGAAGCTCCAGGGCGCGGATGACGGCATTTTGCTCTTCAATGGGCATGGAGTCCGACTCCACCAGGGCATAACGGAACTCGGTGACGTTCTCATTTTTGCACCCGTTTCCGTCCAGGGGGTTGAAGCGGATCCATGCACCCGCCTCATTCTGGCAGTCTCCCAACACGCTTCCTATGTCTCCTCCGCACCGGCTTAGGGCCTCGATCAGCTCCCCGGCGGTGCGGTCCCAGCAGCCTTTGGTGGGCAGGAACTTCCCTTCCTTCTCCCAGCTCTCGGTGACATAACCCACATTTTCCCCTGCCTCAAAGAGGGTCTCCAGATAGGTGGTCAGCTCCTTCACCGGGTCCCAGTGGTCCGGCTCGGTCACCTCCCGGCCTTCCAGCCAGGCGTGGTCAACCACCACCTGATCTCCGCCGGCGCCGATGGTATCCCCCCAACCCAACTCAAATCCGCATTCGATACGGGGTGGCTGCCAACCCCGTTCCCGGGCCATCTGTACGATGGTTCCAGCGGTGACCGGCGTTCCCGAGCCGTGAAAGCTGTTCCACTTCCGGGCGCACTCCCCGGGGTGATATCGTGCGCCGTCCCTCCGGCTCCAATCCTCCCAGTCCTGGGCGGTATATCCGGCTTGATGGAGTCCCATACCTACGCTGATCCATTCCTGATATGACAGCTCTGCCGGGTCGATCCAGGTCAGGATCTCCAGCAAGTCCGTTTGTTCCATCTCTTATCCCCCTTCCGGGTTATAAATGGCCGGGTCAATGCCCGACGGGGTGCGCCAGCCGTTGGCCGCGATGCGGTCTATGAGATGCTTGGCGCTGTCAAAGGACCAGGTACCGACATGCTGAAAACCACGTCCTTCCAAAAACCGGATCTGCTTGGGCGTGGTGAGTCCCTGGTCGATGCGCTCCCCCAGACGGCTGAGCAATTTTTCAGCATGCCCGGCGCTTTCAACCTGGTCGGGCAGGATACCCAGCTTCTCAAGGCTGCGCTGCTGGTCCTCGCTGGGCGGCTGGCTCTCCCATCCGAAGGTGGGCACATAGCCGCTCAGATCCTCCGCCTGGATGCTCATGGCAAACTGGAGTGGATCCACCAGCCGCTTCTTCCGACGGCGCATCTCGTGGAGCTGCTTGGCCAAGGCTTCCTCCCGCTGTGCCACTACTTCCTCGCTGGCCTTCTTCTCCCCTTCCACCAGATCCACCGGAGCGCCGGCAACTTCCACGTTCTCCGTCATCTTACGGGCCACCTCGTCGCTCTCGCAGATGAGGTGGGCCGGGTGGCACAGCTCGTGCCGCTCGGTATGCCATAAAAAGTCCAGGAGTAAGAGGTGGTCTTTACCGGGCGAGAGCCTGGTGCCACGGCCCACCATCTGGCTATATAAGCTGCGCACCTTGGTGGGCCGAAGCACCACCACACAATCCACCGACGGGCAATCCCACCCTTCCGTGAGCAGCATGGAGTTGCACAGCACGTCATAACGGCCGTCCGAAAAGTCGGAGAGCACCTGTGCCCGATCAGGGCTGTTTCCGTTGACCTCAGCAGCGGTCAGCCCGTGGGCGGTGAGGATGTCCCGGAATTTCTGACTGGTCTTGACCAGCGGAAGAAAGACTACCGTCTTACGGCCCCGGCAATATTGGACCATCTCGGCGGCGATCTGCTCCAAATAGGGGTCCAGGGCGGTTCCCAGGTCTCCAACCTTGAAGTCTCCGTTTTGGATGCCCACCGCGCCCAGATCCAGCCGGAGAGGGATGGTCAGGGCCTTGATGGGAGCCAGATACCCCTCCTTGATGGCTTTGGGCAGTGTGTACTCATAGGCCAGGGATTCAAAGACCTGACCCAGGTTGCGCATATCGCCCCGGTCCGGTGTGGCAGTGACACCCAGCACCTTCGCCTCCTTAAAATGGTCCAGCACACGGAGATAGCCCTCCGAGAGGACGTGGTGGGCCTCATCAATGACGATGGTCTGGAAATAGCCGCTCGTAAAACCCGCCAGACGCTTGGGTCGCATAAGGGACTGGACGGAGCCCACCGTCACCCGGTACCAGCTGCCCAGGGCGGACTGCTGGGCCTGCTCCACCGCGCAGCGAAGCCCGGTAGCGGAGAGAAGCTTGTCCGCCGCCTGGGTCAGCAGCTCCCCCCGATGGGCCAGAACCAGGACCCGGTCTCCGGAGCGCACCCGGTCCTCGATGATCTTGGAAAAGACGATGGTCTTTCCGCAGCCGGTGGGCAGGACCAGAAGGGTACGATTTACCCCTCTGGCCCATTCCCTCTCTACCGCCGTGCGGGCCTCCTGTTGATAGGGTCTGAGCTCCATGGCTTAAAACCGTCCTGCCTGATAGGTCTGCGTCTGGGCGGAGACAGAAGCAGGACGGGATACAGCATTCTCTTCCGGCTCCAGAAAGCGGGACACATCGTTGATGGTGCGCTCTTCGCCCTTGTCATTGGTGTACTTGCGTACCGTCAGATGAGCGCGGCCCCTGGCGCCGGGGACGGCGTTCCAGTTCATGGCGATCCGCTCCCCGTGGCGGCGCTGGCCGATGGAGGTGAAGAAGGCGCACAGCAGACCCTCCACACTGGAGTGGAGATAGAGCTTATGCTTGATGGTGGTGGTACCCTCCGGCGCGTCGAACCGGAGGGAAAGCACTGCCATATTGCAGGGAGGGAGCTTGGCCTTTGCACTGGGCTGGTAGCGGCCACGCTCGAAGGAGACCACCTCAAAGTTGTAATCTCCCTCGGGCAGGGTCACATACTCCGGCCCATCGTTTTCGATCTGGGCGTTCCATTCCAGCTCATAACCGATGTGATTCATGTCGTTCATAAGTACAGTTCCTCCTCAGGTTGAATTAAAAGGGCAGCGGATGAGCTTCGGCGATCATGGCATAGACTTGATCCCACGCCCCGATCAGTACGCCGGTCACGAAGTCCTCGGGGTAATCCTCAATGGGCATATCCGACGGGAAATAGCCCCGCTGCCCCACCACTGCCTGTACCTCTTCCGGTTCCACTCCTCTTTCCTGCATGAGTGCGTACAGTTTAGCCAGATGGGGCGGGAGATTTTTTCCTTCAGCCGGTTCCGGAATAGGCGGATTCGGCTGAGGCACAGGAGGCATCGGCTCCGGCATGGCCGGCTCCGGCTGTACTTCCGGTACCGGCGCCACCGTTTTCTGCGTGGGCGGTTCTCCCTTCCGGTCCTCGATCACATGTGCGATGGCCGAAAAGTCAAAGGGCAGCTCTTCCGTCAGGTCAAAGCGATTCTTGGCATCCCAGCAGGGATGGTGGGTGGTGTACATGATCCGCCGGCCGCCCTGGACCTTGTTCTTCCCCTTCAAGGCGCCCTGCCCGTCCACATTGACCACGGTGGTCTTGTAGTTGGCAAAGAGCACCATGTCCGCCCACTCCATCAGCAGCGGCGCGGTGGACTTCTGGAGCTTCAGTTCCCAGCGGTCATAGGCTCCCAGCTCGTCGGGCTGCTCGAACTTGCGCATTTTGGCGTGGGCGGTGACCACCACATGGACCCCACGGTCCACCACCTCTTCCAGAAGGTTGAGGAGCTTCCCAAAATACTCCGCCAGATAGACATAGCCCTTGCCATAGCCGAAGTCCTCAATACCGGTCTTCTTGGTGCGGGCGCACAGATCAGCGGCGCACAGCTGCTCGGCCCAGTCAGCGGTGTCCACCACCAGGGTGCCGTATGCGTCGGGGTGGTCCCTGAACCACCGACACTGCTCCAGCAGCATGGCAAAGCTGGAGGGCCTGGGAGTCCTGTGGACATCCATGTGCCGGGTGCTGCCCTCGGTGTCAATGAACACCGGCCGGGGGAAGTGGGAGGCGAAGGTGGTCTTCCCGATCCCCTCCGGCCCGTAAATGCAGGTCTTAATGGCGCTCTGCTGCCGTCCCGTGATGATTTCCATAGATCACTCCTCCTCGATCTTGACGCGCTCCAATGCGAAATTCACGAGCAAGTTGGCGACCTCGGACAAAGGACGGTTCGTCTGCTCCGCCAACGCCTTCACTCTTGCATGGGTCTCATTGGAGACCTTCAAAGGCTTGACATAGTCCTCATATCCGAACATGATGCGCTTGATCACCAAAATGTCTTTTTCCATCACTTAGAACACCCCCGCTTTCCAGGAGGGCGCGGCGGGCTGTTCCCGTTCTTCCGTACCCTCTGCGTATCCGTCGCTGATGATGATGCTGCACTCTCCTCCTGTGGAGACCCGGGTAGCAATGACCTGGAGGCCCTCGCTTTCTGCCCAGGCGGAAAACTCCCGCATGGTGTCCAGATCCATCTGTTCCAGCTTATCCACCAGGACAAAGCCGCACTGGGGCTTGACCGCCCGGACGATGGCGGTGGCCACCTTCAGCTGGTCGCTGCTGCTCAGGTTGTCCCACTGCTGGCCTTGATAGGTCAGCAGTCCCTTTTCCACCGACAGCCCCGGAAGCGGAAGGGGCGACGATTCCAGGAGCTGTTCCCGCTCCTGCCGCAGATGTTCGATTTGACCCGTCAGGGTCTCATACTGGCGCCGATAGTCGGCGGCGTCAGTCTCCGCCTTCTCTTTGTCCAGGTTGGCCCGCACCTTGCGGTTGATCTCCTCCGCGCCGCGGATGCTCTCCTCCAGCTCTTCGGTGGACTCGTCCAGCAGATCCAGCGCGTCCCGCCGGGCCGTTTCCAGATCAGACCGGACCTGGACCAGAGCTTCCTCGGTGGCTGCCAGCTGGGCACGCTGCTGCTCCGCGGTGGCTGCCAGCAGCTGCTCTTTTGCGGCCAGTTCATCTCTCCGGTGGCGCTTGCGTTGGTTCTCCCCGTTGCGGGCCAGGATCTCCTGCTGAGCCTGAATGAGGGCGGTCACCGATACCGGTTCAGCAGGCATATTGGGATAGTCGGGCATCTCTTTGGCAAATTTGGCCTTCTGATCGGCAATGCGGCCGATGGCTAGACGGTCGTTGTAAAGCTCGGACTCTTGTTGATCCAGCCGGACCAGCTTGTCCTCCACGCCAATGACCTTCAGGAGGGCGGTGGCCTTCTCCTTATCCGTGGAGTGGAGGAATTTGGGCAGATCCAGAGCCAGCTGCTCCACGAAGTCGTTCAACAGCTGCTGTCCGGCCCGCCGCCCTTCCGGATCGGTGACCTTCAGGTCACTGTTTTTGCCCGACCGCTCCACTACAATGCCGTTGGATAGCTTCAGGTGGAGCCGGGGCGGGATAACGGAGCCGTCCCGTTTGGGTTGAGAGGGGCGGTAGCGCTCCCCGCCCAGTGCCCAGGCGATGGCGTCCAGGATGGAGGTCTTGCCCTGGTTGTTGCGGCCTCCGATGACGGTCAGGCCGTTCTCATTGGGTGTCAGAGTACAAGCCCGGATGCGCTTTACATTTTCCAGTTCAAGACTGGTAATCTTCACAGGGGTACTGTTTGCGTCCATAATTCCCTCCATTTACTTCTTCTGATACAGTTCCACTTTTTGAACGCCAAACGCGGCTGCTTCCTCATGGCTCTCAAAGAAGATGTCGATGGTGTCGCCCCGAATGGCCCCGCCGGTGTCCTCCACGGTCCTCCAGCCAATGCCGTCGATGTAGATCTCCGTCCCCGCCGGGAGCACGTCCCAGTCGGCGGCGACGGTGCGGCCCTCCTCCGGCATGACGCCGGAGGCCGTTGGACCACCAGACCACTGTCCGCAGCACGTCTCACAGGGACAGTAGGCATAGGCGGTAAACGTGCCGATGCTCACCAACTCCGGTTCCTGGGCCTCAATGCTGGTCTGCACCACCACGGGGCGAAAGGTGGCCTTGGCGGGCTCCTGGGGCTCCGTGATACTGTATGCCGTACCGGCCCCCAGGAGGGCACCGGCAGCCATGGCGCCGGCCAGGATCATCAATCCAGTGATATTCGCTCGGATACGCTGGCGGCGGCGCTTTTGTTCTCGCGTTAAACTCAATGTCCTTTCTCCTCTCTCCGTTTTCTCATGTATTCCCGCATATAAGCGTTATATTTCTCCCGGTTGGCCTCACGGTAGGCCTTCCGCTGGGCAGCCACCTTCTCCCGGTTGGCCTCATACCAGGCCTTCTGCTGGGCGGCTACCTTTCTTTTTTCAGGAGGCAACGCATCAAAACGGGCCATCCGGTCAAAGCGTGCCGACCTTATCAAATCTTCCGGCTCTAGCCGAAATGACGCCTCTATTTCGGCGTCAGCCGCCGCCATCTCGGCCAGCTCCTCCGGAGTAAAGGACATACTTCATTCACCTCCATCCGGCGTATGCAGCAGTCTTATGCTGCTGTAGCGCACCACCCGCCAGAGCCTGTGCCTGGCCCGTGCCAGTGTTCTGGACACTGTGGTGCGGTCAACATGGTAGCGTTCGGCTACTTGCGTAACAGTAAGCCCTTCCACATAGTAAGCCGTCACATAGCGGCGCTGGCAATCAGACAGCTCCTGGTTCAACGCCATCTTCAAGGCCTTAAGAACGTGGGCATGATCCGGGTTATCATTCTGGGGGTGCTCCAACCAATTCTGATAGGCGACGGCGTCCAGGGCGCATCTGACAGGGTCGAACTCGCTATTGCGCCCGCCGCTCAGCATCCTGACTCCCCCTCCATGAACCGGATAAACGCCAGCCGCGGGATCTTGACCCGGCTGCGGATGATGACCACCGGGAACCCCAGCATACTCTTGTCCTGCCTTGCAGCCACCCGGATCCACTGGGGGTTGCAACCCAGCACCTGGGCCGCCACGGCAGGCGTAATCGTGTCGGCGTCCATTTGCTTCACATCGTCCAACGTCATGCCCTCTCTTGCAAGAGCAGTCTGATTCTGGTATACTGACATAAGAGTTCATTCCTTTCTGCCGTCCTCGGGTCTCGCACACCCGGGGGCGGCTTTTTTACTGCTCACAACAGGTCCCGCGCCTTGATGGCCCCCAGTTTCAGCGCCAGGGCCACCAGCTCGGCACACTCGGCCTCTGTCACGTCCTCGGCCTCCATGGCCCGGGCGATCAGCTCACGGGCCCGGTCCGGGCTGGCCGTGAGTGCTTCCTTCAGGGTGTCAATGGGGCACATTGTGCTTCACCTCCGTTTTCCTTGTTCTTTCTGTCACAAAATGTTAAAATTAGGCGAGGTGATAAGTATGGCAGGATTTAAATGCCCCTTCTGCGGCGAATTTATGAGCATAAACGCTGCAACAAAAGCGGCAATTCCCTTGAATTTTGATGGTGCGTTCAATGCGCAATATGCGACATTCCCTCACCTGAACATTACGATCTTCCGATGTCCCAATGATGCGTGTCAGAATGAGACCATTATTGCGGAGGGGCGGTACGGGTATATAGATGGAAAGACCGTGCTGATACATCCACAGGCGATCTATCGCCATTTCCCGGACTATGTTCCGGAGGGGATTCGGGCGGATTATGAGGAAGCGTGCCTCATACGGGAGCGCAGCCCAAAGGCCTCTGCCACTCTGGCCCGCCGGTGTCTCCAGGGCATGATCCGTGACTTCTGGAAGATCGAGGGAGAGAGAAGCCTCTACCATGAAATTGACGCAATCAAGGACAAGGTGTCTGCGCCACAATGGGCTGCAATCGATGCGGTACGTCAAATCGGAAACATTGGTGCCCATATGGAGCGGGACGTTAATTTGATTGTAGATGTAGAACCAGATGAAGCCAGGGCACTGCTTCATCTCATCGAACTGCTGGTTGAAAAATGGTACATCAGCAGACACGACGAGGAGGCACTTTATCAGCAGGTCACTGACCTGGCGCGGGCGAAGCAGGCAGCCAAGCATCCCGAATAAACGGATCGTGCACAGCCAACAATTCCCCGTCTGTGGACCAGTATTGGGTGACAATCCGGTTCGGATCATCTTCGGTCCCCGCACCGGCTTTGCTTTCCGTCCGAATGACCTGGATGACCTGTGCGGATCGGATGCTTCCGGCAGCGTTGTTCATAAAACCACCTCCCTTCCCCCCTCTTCTGGATTGTCCCCATCCCTCCCGCCGTGATAAACTGAGGCGGAAGGGAGGTGATACAAATGAAGGATTTCAATGAATTTCTCGCTGAATATTCTCAGAACGAAGAGTTCAAGAATCGGCTGACAGATGCGGCTGCTGGGCGTCTGAGTCCGGAGCAGCTTTCCGCCGTATGGGCTCTACTTTTAACTGTTCTGCGAGAATATCATCAATGGTCTCACGAATAGCTTTCCTGCTCGCCTTGCGCCGCCCTTGTAGTTCCAGTACAAGGGCGGCCATTTCTTTTGGCGTCCCGCTGGCGGTGATGTGCTCTACTTCTCCAACACGCTTATATTCGAGTTCCGTTTTGCTCACCTCCTGGCCATTGATCTTGACGGAATAAGCGCCGGGATATTCTTTGCTCTCGTGGATTTCAAGAGACACACATGGCATCTTTCTCACCTCTTTACTGTTCTCCGTATTCACCGTTATCTACTTTCCAGGAAAATTTTTGTTGTCTTTAGGAAGAAAATTTCCTATAATGCGGATAGGCACCAAAAAATTTGATAGGAGGTATCCGCATGAGTCCAAACGAAAAGAAGTTGTTGCAAGCAGCCTACCAGCATTATCAAAAGACCGGCGATACAGAGTTTTCATATACCAGTCCAGATAGTAGCGATTGGCTTTATATGGTGGAGGCCGCCCGCCAGTTGTATGTTTCTGGCTTGATTAACAGCGACTTAGACTATATAGCCGACCGCCGCATATCAAATCTTCCCGGGAACATACCCGCCCTCGTGTTTTGTCTCACGGAAAAAGCCCTTCAGGAACTCGGTGCTGGGCGGGATTCGGAAATGTAGTTCCAATACAAAACCATCGAGATTCATTGTCGGTTCGTCCATAAAGTGAGCAAGTTGGCGTCCATCCATCTGGCTCACTTTATTTATGAAGTTCTGGCACATAAGAGCCCTCTTGTCTGCGGTTTTACAGTTGATGCCCTCCAGAACTCCAAACGCATCTACACTCATTGCTCTTACCCCCTTTCGTATCTAATCAAGATACTTTTTCGCTAAAAAAAACTCGCATTGTCTCGCTCCCAGAGAGCTTATACCGCTCAGAGATGAACGCAATCTCGGTCTGCGTAAACTCTGCGCCACCCGTTCCGTTGATTTTTGCGTTCAGTCTGGACAGGCTGAGGCCCATAGCTTCCGCAAGAATCGCCTGCGTATCCCCTCTCTTTGCCATGTGCGACTTCAAAAGCAGTTTGTTCATTGGTTCACCTCCGTATCTGATTGAGATACTTCGATTATAATCACCTTTCGGTTTCTTGTCAAGATATTTTTCTTGATTTTTCTGAAAAATGTGGTATTATTGAGATACGGTATAGAAGGGAGGTGTTTTACATGACTATGGGAGAAAAAATTAAAATGCTGCGCTTACAAAAGGGAATGTCACAGGAGGAACTTGGAAAAAAGGTTGGCGTTCAAAAGGCAGCAATTAACAAGTATGAAAAGGGTATCGTTGTAAATCTAAAAAGATCTACAATAGCAAGTCTTGCGAGTGCCCTTGACGTTACTCCAATTTATTTGATGGGGCTTGACGAAGAACAGCTCCCCTCCAACGCCATTCCCCTGGACCTCCCATCCATGCACCGTATCCCCATCCTGGGCCGCATCCCGGCTGGGTTGCCGCTCTATGCCGAGCAGAACATAGAAGGTTATACCCTGACTGACCTGAACGGAGGGGCGGAGTACTTCGCTCTCCGGGTCACCGGAGACAGCATGAACGCTGCCCGGATTCAGGATGGAGATCTGCTGATCGTCCGCCGTCAGGAAGAAGTGGAAAACGGTGAGATCGCTATTGTCCTGGTAGATGATGAGGATGCTACCGTCAAGCGGTTTTATTCCACAAGGGACACTGTGACCCTTATGCCGCAATCCACCAACCCGCAACATCAACCGCAAATGTATGATTTGAGGAAAACAAGAATAAAAGTTCTGGGGAAAGTGGTCAAAATAGAGATTACGGCAGTATGACGCAGAGGCAATAATAAAACCCCGCCCAGTGACCTGAGCGGGGGAGAGGGAGTGGAAGGAATGGGAGAGATACTTGATTTTCCAAGTTTTGACGGGTGTCTGGCCATATTTTCTGGCGGCCTGATGTTCGTCGGGGAGATCGCCAAAGGTGGGCCTGCTATCAACGGCCTTTCCGGAATCTGGTTAAAAGATGTGCAAATTTTCCCGGTTTCTGCACAAGTTGACGAAAATAGCGTTTTGAAGATGGGGTCTGTGTATCTGCCTTTCTCTGGGATTTCTGCGATAAGTGCTGCTCCTGAAGTTGGCTTTCCAGAACCTGATTGATGGCAGAGGCTACCTGCATACGATCCTCTGGTGTATTGGAGCCAGTGCCGGAAATGTGGATCATCATAAATCCACCCCCTTTGCAACATTGTAACACACGTTACAATTCAAAGCAACATTGTATCATATGTTATAACGATCCAAAGTAATAAAAAGGGCCCAGCCGGTGCTGCGAACACCGAACAGGGCCAAGGGGAAGTAAGTTTGACCGGCCTACTTCCCCTTCATTTTACCAGAAATGGAGGGAAAGTCAATGAAATGTCGGAAGTGCCGGGCAGAGATCCCGGACGAGAGCAAGTTCTGTATGTCCTGTGGAGCACAGCAAGACGTTAGTCAGAATACAAAGGCCCGGGGCAACGGCACAGGCTCCGTGTTTAAGCGGGGCAAGACCTGGACCGCCTGCCGGGTGATAGGTTACACAACAGAGATCATCGAAGTGGATGGCCAACAGAAGAAAAAGCTCCACAAGACCACCCGGAGCAAAGGAGGATTCAAAACAAAAAAGGAAGCCCTGGAGTACCTGCCCAAGCTGACAACAGAGGCCGGCAAGAAGTCCATAACCTGGCAGAAGATGTACGACGCGTGGAGACCAACACACCGGGCGGGAAAATCCACCATGGACTGCTACGCCGCAGCGGAGCGGTATTTCCGGCCCGTCTGGCCGATCCCGTTTGACCGGATAGACATTGATGACCTACAAGAGTGCCTGGACGATTGTCCGAAGGGTAAGCGCACCCGTGAGAACATGAAGGCACTGGCCGGGCTGCTGTACAAATACGCCATCCCCCGCCATATGGCGACGCTGAACATCGGCCAGTATCTCATCGTTGGCGGTGGGGATGTGTCAGAGCGTGCCGCCCTTCCAAACGACGCTCTGGAGGCCATCAGGGAGGCCGTGGGGCGCGTCCACGGGGCCGATTACGTCCTTGCCGAGTGTTATCTAGGGTTCCGCCCTTCGGAGCTCCTAGCGCTGGATACACGGGACTATGACCGCAAAGAGAAGGCGTTTACCGGCGGGGCAAAGACCGATGCCGGGCGGGACAGGGTGGTCACAGTGTCTCCGAAGATCCAACCCATCATCGACCGCCTGACGCGGGATAAAATTTCTGGCCCAGTATTCTGCGCCCCTGACGGCTCTGCTATGACCATTGAACAGTACCGGGCCATGTTTTACTCCGTTCTGGATGCTTGCGGTGTGGACAATCCACTGGAGGGCCCGAAGGGTGCCAAACGGCACAGGTACACACCGCATTCCTGTAGACACACGTTCGCCACACTTATGAAGCGCGTAGAAGGCACAGACAAAGACAAGCTGGCCTTGATCGGGCACACGTCCAATGAGATGCTGCGCCATTATCAGGATGTCTCTCTGGACGACTTGCGACGGGTTACGGATGCCCTGTAGATACGGGGAAAACGCAGTTTTTTGTGTGAGCAATACGTGAGCAATAGAACAATTTTTTGCAATCCAAGCTAAAATCTAATGAAATAAAAAAATTGCAGGATTCAGTTTTTTCAACTGAATCCTGCAACTTTTGGTCCGAGTGACTGGATTCGAACCAGCGGCCTCTTGAACCCCATTCAAGCGCGATACCAAACTTCGCCACACCCGGTTGTCGGCCCTGTATCCAGGCGACTCGTATATATTAGCATGCTTCTTTCAGAATTGCAAGCCTTTTTTTCAAATTTCTCAAAAATTTTTTCCAGGCTCCGAAGCGCCGGGAAAAACGCCCCGGGGCCTGCTTCCGCTTCTCCTTGATTTTCAGGGCTCACGGCGTGCCGTAAGCCGCCAGGCGGGCCGTGAGATGGTCCACAAACCGGTCCCGGTCCACTCCGGTGATCAGCTCCACGTTGGGGCCGTGGGGGGACTTTGCGTCGCTGTAGGCATCGGTCACCGTCCTGCCCCGGGTGTGCCTGCCCTGGCACTCCACACCCACCCAGCAGCGCACACCGGTGAAGAGCTCCGGCTCCAGGGCGTACATCATGGCGCAGGGATCGTGCATGGGGGCGCCGGGCACCAGGAACTTCTGGTGCCACTCCACCCCAAAGCCCATGGTCTTGGCCGCGAAGACGGCCTGGGGCGTCCCCAGGGCCTCCAGCCGGTCAATCTCCTCCTGGGTAAAGTAAGCCTTGTGGGTCACGTCCAGCCCGCACATAACGATAGGGATGCCGGACCGGAAGACCAGGTCCGCCGCCTCCGGGTCGGCGTAGATGTTGTACTCCGCCGCCGGGGTGGTATTGCCGAAGTCGGTGGCGCCCCCCATGAGGACGATCCGTTTGACGTGCTCCGGCAGGTCGGGGTACTTGGTCAGGGCGATGCCCAGGTTGGTCAGCGGTCCGGTGGCCACGATCTCCAGCTCGCCGCTGTGCGCCAGGGCCATTTCCCACATCACGTCCCAGGCCGCCCCCTCCGACAAGGGAAAGGCGGGCTCCGGTGTGGGCACCCCCAGCAGGCCGTCGGCCCCGTGGACCTCGTCCGCCGTCACCACTTCCCCGAACATGGGGCCGGCGGCTCCGGCGTGGACGGGAACCTCCGTCCCGGCCAGGGTGAGGACCCTCCTGGCGTTGCGGCTGGTCTTGTCCAGCCCCACGTTGCCCGCCACCGCCGTCACCGCCAGCAGCTCCAGCTCCGGGGCGTGGGCCGCCAGCAGCAGGGCCACCGCGTCGTCGATGCCGGGATCACAGTCCAGGATCACCGGTCGTCTCTTTTCAGCCATGCTCCTTCCCTCCTCTGCCGTAAGAGGCTGCGGCTTCGGTCAGCAGGCCCACGAATCCCGCCCGGTCCAGGCCCAGGATGACCCGAGCGTTGGGGGCATGGCCCGACAGGTGGTACCGGTCGCCGATGGTGGCGCCCCGGCAGTAGGTACCCCCGGTCTCCACCACCACATACATCTCCTCCATATGGAAAAGCTCCGGGGCAATGAGGGCGGCCACTGCCACCGCGTCGTGGACGGGAGCACCGGCGTAGCCCAGCTCCCGGTGGAAGCCGTAGAAGAACTCCAGCCAGTCGGCCACCACCGAGGCCACCGGATTGCCCAGGGCCCGGATGGCCGCAAAATCTTCCGGGAAGACCAGAGCCTGCTCGGTCACGTCCAACCCCGCCATGGTGATAGACACTCCGGAGCGGAACACCAGATCGGCGGCCTCCGGGTCCACCAGAATGTTGAACTCCGCCGCCGGAGTCCAGTTCCCATGGGTGACGCCGCCCCCCATCATGGAGATGCCGGCGATCTTCCCCTTTAGGTCGGGACGGGTGAGGAGAAGGCTGGCCACATTGGTGAGCGGGCCGGTGGGCACAATGGTCACCGGCTCCGCGCTCTCCTCCAACACCTTGGCCATAAGGGCGCAGGCGGGCAGGTCCACGGGGAAGACGACGGGCTCCGGCAGGACGGGGCCGTCCAGGCCGGAGTCACCGTGGACGCTGGGGGCGGCCATGGGCTCCCCGGTCAGCGGGCGGGGACGGCCCTTGGCCAGGGGTGCGTCGATCCCCAGCAGGGTCATGACCCGCTGGGCATTGTAGGTGGTCTTGTCGATGGTCTGGTTGCCGCAGACCGAGGTGACGCCCCGGATCTCCAGCAGGGGCGAGGACTGGGCCAGCATCCAGGCCATGGCATCGTCATGGCCCGGGTCGCCGTCCAGCAGAATGGGGATGGGTCTGGTCAAGTCGGGACCTCCTCTTGCCTTGCGGCTCACAGCTGGCCGCTCATGGCCTGGTCGAAGTGCTCGTTGATCTGCTGGGTAAAGGCCTGGGCGGCATTGTAGCCCATCTTCTTGTGGCGGTTGTTCATGGCAGCCACCTCGACAATGATGGCCAGGTTCCGGCCCGGCTTCACCGGCACGGTGAGGGCGGGAACCTTCACGTCCAGGATCACGGTGTAGAGCTGCTCCAGACCCAGGCGGTCGTACATGGTCTCGTCGTTCCACTGCTCCAGGTTGACCACCAGGTCGATGTCCTGGTCCTCGCGGACGGCGGACATGCCGAAGAGCTGCTGCACGTCCACCACGCCGATGCCCCGCAGCTCGATATAGTGGCGGATGAGCTCAGGGGCGGAGCCCACCAGGCGCTTCACGCCCACCCGCTTGATCTCCACGGCGTCGTCGGCCACCAGCCGGTGTCCCCGCTTGACCAGCTCGATGGCGGTCTCGCTCTTGCCCACGCCGGACTCACCCAGCAGCAGCACACCCTCGCCGTAGACCTCCACCAGCACACCGTGGCGGGTGATCCGGGGCGCCAGGTAGTTGCGGAGGGCCAGGATCAGGGCGCCCATGAAGGCCGTGGTGGTCTCCTGGGTGCGGAGGATGGTGCGGTCGTACTTCTCCGCCATCTCCATAAGCTCCGGGAAGGGCTCCATGCCCCGGGTGATCACCAGGGCGGGGATGTCGTGGGCCAGGAAGGCGTCAAAGCACTTGCGCCGCTCCTCGGCGCTGATCTGCTCCAGGTAGGTGCTCTCCACCCGGCCCAGCAGCTGCATCCGCTTGGCGTCAAAGTAGTCGAAAAAGCCCACCAGCTGCAGGCCGGGACGGTTCACGTCCTCCCGCTGGATGAGCACGTCCTGGTAGTTCTCCACGCCACGGAGGACCTCCAGGTCGAATTCCTCGATGAGCTTGCCCAGCTTGACGGAATAACGGTTCTCCACTGCCACCACTCCTTATCATAGCACTGCCTTTCGCGCCCTCCCGGGCGCTTTTTCCATTTCAGTATAACCGACTTCCCCCCGTTTCGCAACGGCTATTCCGGCCCATCGGAATTTTGCGGAGAAAATCGAAATTAGCCCTTGCATTTTTCCAAGAAATCTGCTATCATATCATTCGATGCTTTGTTATGAGCGAAACTTTGACCAGCGAGGAGGTTGAAGGAATCATGGCCAAATGCGAGTTTTGCGATAAGGGCGTTGTGTTCGGCATCCAGGTGTCCCACTCTCACCGCCGTTCCAATCGTCCCTGGAAGCCCAATGTGAAGCGCGTCAAGGCGATCGTCGACGGCAGCCCGAAGCACGTGTACGTCTGCACCCGCTGCCTCCGTTCGGGTAAGGTCACCCGCGCTGTGTGACTGTTGGATAAAAAATTCCGCACGACATGGGTCGCGCGGAATTTTTTTATGACTGCACCGTGAAAAATGAGCCCTCCGGCAGCGCCGGAGGGCTCATTTTTCTTATCACGTTATACCCAGCTGTCCTCGATCTCGTGCTTCTTGGCCCGGGTCATGAGCTCCACCAGCACGTCCCTGGGGTCCTTGCCCTCGTAGAGGACGGAGTAGGCCGCCTCGGTGATGGGCATCTCCACCCCCAGCTTCTCCGCCAGCTCCTTGCCGGTGGCGGTGGCGTAATAGCCCTCCACCACGGCGCCGATCTGCTTGAGGGCCTCCTCCACCGGCACGCCCTGGCCGATGAGGATGCCGCAGCGGCGGTTCCGGGAGTGCATGGAGGTGCAGGTGACGATGAGGTCGCCCACGCCGGTGAGGCCGGCGAAGGTCTCCTTCTTCCCCCCCATGGCCATGCCCAACCGGGCGATCTCGGTGAGGCCACGGGTCATGAGGGCAGCCTTGGTGTTGTCGCCGAAGCCCATGCCGTCACAGCAGCCGGCGCACAGAGCGATGATGTTCTTCAGGGCGGCACCCAGCTCCACGCCCACGATGTCGGGAGAGGTGTAGACCCGGAAGCGGCTGTTCATGAAGCAGTCCTGGACCAGCTCGGCGGCCTTCTGGTCCTTGGAGGCGGAGACCACCGCCGTGGGCACCCGCCGGCCCACCTCCTCGGCGTGGGAGGGCCCGCACAGTGCCACCACCGGATAGCCGGGCCCCAGCTCGGCCTCAATGACGTCGGTGAGGGTCATGGAGGTGTCCTTCTCGATGCCCTTGGACACCGACACCACCACGGTGCCCGGGTCCAGCAGTCCCTTCAGGCTGCGGGCGGTGGTGCGCACCGCGAAGGAGGGGGTGGCCAGCACCACCATGGGGCAGCCCTTCACACAGGCGAGGTCGCTGGTGAGGCCGAGGGCCTCCGGCAGGGGCACTCCCTTGAGCATGGGGTTCTCATGCTGCTCCTGGAGGACCCTGGACTCCTCTTCGAAGTAAGACCACAGCTTCACATCGTTGCCGTTTTCCAGCAGCACCAGCGCCAGGGCCGTGCCCCAGCCGCCGCTGCCCAGGACCGCTGTTTTCATTGGGTTCCCTCCTTCTTCTTATGCAGGCTGAACTTGGATTCCGTTCCGCTGAGGATGCGCTTCAGGTTGCCCCGGTGCTTCCACACGATGAGGCCGCCGATGATGATGGACAGGACCAGCAGGAAGAGGTCCTGATAGACGAACCAGGTGGCAAAGGGGAAGGACGCTCCCGCCCAGATGGAGCCCAGGGACACCCATTTGGTGAGCACGGCCAGAATGAGGAAGCCGCCCCACACCACCAGGGCCACCCGCCAGTCCAGCATGAGGGCGATGGTGCCGCCGGAGAGGATGCCCTTGCCGCCCTTGAAGTGGAACATACAGGGGAACATGTGGCCCAGCAGGCAGAAAAGGCCGGCCCAGTATTTACCCAGAACCGGACCCATCCAGCCGCCTGCCACCGTACCGATGACCAGCGTTCCGATCAAAACGGCGAGAACCGCCTTGACGACGTCGCAAAGGATGACCACAAAGGTCAGCCCTCCGCCAAAGACGCGGTAGAAGTTGGTGAGACCGGCATTGCCGCTGCCGTGGTTGCGGATGTCATTGCGGAGGATATACTTGGAGACGATGACCGCGCCGTTGAAGCACCCCAGGAAATAGGCTGCTGCCGCCACTGCCAAAAAAACGCCGGCCAGCAGGACATGGCTTTGAAAAATTTCTGTATCCATCGGAGTCACCTCTTACCCCTCCTTGTCGCCCTTCTGCCGGACGGTGAGACGCACCGGCGTCCCCTCCAGGCCGAAGGTGGCTCTGATCTGGTTTTCGATATACCGCTGATAGGAGAAATGAAAGAGCTGTGCGTCGTTGCAGAAGCAGACGAAGTGGGGGGGCTTCACCCCCACCTGGGTCATATAGAAGATCTTCAGCCGGCGGCCCTTGTCCGTGGGGGGCTGGACCCGGGCGGTGGCGTCGGCCAGGAGGGTGTTGAGCATGCCGGTGGTGATGCGCATGGCCGCCTGGTCGTTGACGTAGTTGATGAGCTCGAAGATGCGGTTCACCCGCTGGCCGGTGAGGGCGGAGATGAAGACGATGGGGGCATAGGTCATATAGGAGAGGTCCCGGCGGACGTCCTCCCGCATGCGGTCCATGGTCTTGTCGTCCTTCTCGATGGCGTCCCACTTGTTGACCACGATGATGCAGGCCTTGCCCGCCTCGTGGGCCAGGCCGGCCACCTTGGTGTCCTGCTCGGTGACCCCCTCGTTGGCGTCAATGAGGATGAGGCAGACGTCGCTGCGCTCGATGGCCATGGTGGCCCGGAGGACGGAGAACTTCTCGATGGGGTCGTCCACCTTGGACTTCTTCCGCATGCCGGCGGTGTCGATGAAGAGGAACTTTCCCTTCTCGTTTTCAAAATAGCTGTCCACGGCGTCCCGGGTGGTGCCCGCCATGTTGCTGACGATGACCCGCTCCTCCCCCAGGATGCGGTTGATGAGGGAGGACTTGCCCACGTTGGGCTTGCCGATGACGGCCACCTTCACCACGTCGTCAGGGGTGTCGTCGTCCTCCTCGGCGGGGAAGTACTGGAGACAGGCGTCCAGCAGGTCGCCGGTGCCGTGGCCGTGGACGGCGGAGACGGCGATGGGGTCGCCCAGGCCCAGGTTGTAGAACTCATAGATGTCCGGGTTGGTGGCGCCCACCTGGTCCATCTTGTTCACCGCCAGCACCACCGGCTTCCGGGACCGCAGGAGCATGTTGGCCACCTCCTGGTCGGAGGCGGTGAGGCCGGTCTTGATGTCACAGAGGAAGACGATGACCGTGGCGTTCTGGATGGCGATCTCCGCCTGCTTGCGCATGAACGTGAGGATCTCGCTGTCGGTGCCCGGCTCGATGCCGCCGGTGTCCACGATGTCGAAGGTGCGGCCGCACCACTCCGCCTCGGCGTAGAGCCGGTCCCGGGTGACGCCGGGGGTATCCTCCACGATGGACAGGCGCTTGCCCACCAGCTTATTGAACAGCATGGACTTTCCCACGTTGGGGCGTCCCACGATGGCGACCAAAGGCTTCATTGGCGGCACATCCTTTCTATCGATACTCCTTACGGATTATATTGGTAATATTCCTCCTCCGGCGGGAGGGCGCGGCCCACGTGCTCCGCCGGCTGTCCGAAGACGGCGTCCACCAGGTCGAAGCCGCTCTCCTCGTCCAGGGGGATGATGGGGACGCCCAGAGCCGCCTGGGCCTCCTCCACCGTCACGTCGTCCAGGAAGACCCGCTCCCCGGACCGGAGCATGTTGGCGGGGATATAGAGCGCCCCCCCCAGCTCCGCCCCCCTGAGCTGCTCCACCAGGTCCGCGCCGGTGATGAGGCCGGACACGGTGATGGTCTCGCCGAAGAAGCGGTTGCGGATGGGATAGACGTTCCCCTTTATTTTATCGCATTTTTCCCGGCACATGTCAACGATTTCCCGGATAAAGGGGGCCGCTGATACACCGGTGGCCACGGAAAAGGCGGGGGGCGCCGCCGCCGGGTCCTGGTCCTCCAGGGCCAGGGCGGCCTGACTCTGGAGGAGCCGCAGCATGCCCACGCCGTTTTCCAGCTGGGCCATGTCCTCATAGTAGGGCTTCTCCGGCAGCGTCCGCCCGGCGATGAGGTAGAACTCGTCGGAGCACCAGGCCAGGGCGGTGCCGTGCGCCGCCCGGAAGCCGGCGGCGAAGGCCTCCACCTGGTCGATGAGGGCCGCGGCCTGGTCCGGCGTATAGGGGTCGATATGGCACAGGCCCTCCCGGAATTTGGTCACTCCCACCGGCACCACCGCCACGCTGTTCACCTGGGGATAGAGCCCTCCCAGCTCCCGCAGGGTGCGGTCCAGAGCGGGGCCATCGTTGACGCCGGGGCAGGCCACCACCTGGCAGTTCATCTCGATGCCCGCCGCGGCCAGCCGCTCCATGACGGCCAGGCACTCCCCCGCCCGGGGATTTTTCAGCATGGCGGCGCGCAGCTCCGGGTCGGTGGCGTGGACGGAGATGTTCACCGGGCTCACCCGCAGATCGCAGATCCGCTGGATCTCCCGCTGGGAGAGGTTGGTGAGGGTGATATAGTTGCCCAGCAGGAAGGAGAGCCGGGCGTCGTCATCCTTAAAATAGAGGGTCTTCCGCATCCCCGGCGGCATCTGGTCCACGAAGCAGAAGATGCACCGGTTGGCGCAGGACCGGGCCCGGTCCATGAGGTAGGTCTCAAAGTTGAGGCCTAGGTCCTCCCCCTCCTCCTTCCGCAGCTTCACCGTCCGCTGCTGGCCGTCCTCCCCCTGGAGCTTCAGGGTGAGCCTGGCGTCGTAGCCGTAAAACTTGTAGTCCAGCACGTCCACCACCCGGTGGCCGCTGATCTCCAGCAGGGTCTCGCCGGGACGGACCCCCGCTCGGGCCGCCGGACTGCCGGCATCCACGGACTGTATCTTGGTGCTCACAGGCTCACATCCTTAACTGTTTCTTGTCCTATTGTACCCGAATCGCGGGCAAAATGGAAGGGGAAAACCCCGTTGCCCCGTCTTCCACTCACCGGGCTCAGGGGGACGGATCCTTCGCTTCGCTCAGGATGACGGGGAGATGCGGGCAAAAAGAAAGAGGGGTTACGAGCCGGACATTTCCTGCGGGAAATGTATAGCGCTTCGCGCCCGGCTCTTCCGGAAGGAACCAGTTCCCCCCGGAGCCCCCCCTCCGCTCTCCGAGGGGACGGGAGTTTTTCTCCCATACCTCTCAAGGCAAAAAGAAAGAGGGGTTGCCCCCTCGTTTCTTTTTGCCTGTTTAGTTGGCCTTGGTCTCGGTGGTCTCCACCTTGCCGAACTCGCGGCCATTGTAAGTCATGCAGGACTTGCACAGCCGGTGGGGCAGACGGTAAGCGCCGCACTTGGGGCACTTGTTGAGGCCGGGGGTCTCCAGCTTCCACACGGAGCTGCGGCGCTTGTTCCGGCGCTGCTTGGATACTTTAGACTTAGGGACTGCCAATTGTGACACCTCCTTGATACCCTGCATGGGTACTGCTAGTTTACTCGCTCTCTTTGTCCTCCAGAAGCTTGGCAAGCACTGCCAGCCGGGGGTCTACCTCGGGCTTGCACCGGCACGGTTCCGTGTTGAGGTCAACGCCGCAGCCGGGACAGATGCCCTTGCAGTCCTCTGAGCAGAGGTTCTTGCTCTCCATTGCGAGGACGAACGCCGTGGTCGCCACGTCGTCCAGATCCACCTCGTCCCCATCCAGCAGCACGATCTCGTCGTCGCTCCGCTCGTCGGCCAGTTCCTGGGCCAGCAGCGTCTCCAGACGGACCGTCTTCTCCCGGGCGTAGGGTTTCGCGCACCGGTCGCAGACCAGATGGAGCGTGGTGGCGGCCGTCCCCTCCAGCACCAGCGCACCCGCCATGTTCCGGACCTGTCCGGTCACCAGGACCGGCTGGTCGATGGGATGGGCGCCGCCGAACTCCAGGTCGGAGAGATCCAACTCGTAGGAGAAGGGGCAGACGCCTCCGGGCACGTGGATGATGTTTTTCAGGTCAAGTCGCATGGCACACCTCGCATAATGGCACGACAAATATTATAGTCAAGAGTTTTGTCAATGTCAAATACTTTCTTCACTTTTTTTCTAAAATATGATACAGTGTATGCAACTACCACAACCGGGAGGTCCCCATGAGAGAGTTTACCGTGACAAAAAACGACGCCGGGCAGCGCCTGGACCGCTGGCTGGGCAAGACCCTGCCCCTCCTCCCCGCTCCCCTGGCCCAGAAATACATCCGCCTCAAGCGGGTGAAGCGCAACGGAAAGGGCGCCAAGCGGGACGTCCGCCTGGCGGAGGGGGACCTGCTCCAGCTCTATATCAACGACGAGTTCTTCGACGCCCCCGCCCCGGAGAACGCCTTCCTCTCCGTCTTCAAGCCCCAGCTGGACATCGTCTACGAGGACGAGCACATCCTCCTGGTGAATAAGCGCCCCGGCCTGCTGGTCCATCCCGACCAGGGGGAGTACGTCAACACCCTCATCACCCACATCCAGGCCTATCTTTACCAAAAAAAGGAGTGGGACCCCCGGCAGGAGCACGCCTTCACCCCCGCCCTGTGCAACCGCATCGACCGGAACACCGGCGGCATCGTCATCGCCGCCAAGACCGCCGAGGCCCTGCGCATCATGAACCAGAAGATCAAAGACCGGGAGATCGAGAAATACTATCTGTGCGCCATCCACGGCCGCATGGACCCGCCGGAGGGCAGGCTGGAGGGCTACCTCTCCAAGGACGAGAGCAAGAACCAGGTCACCGTCCACAAGACGCCGGTGCCCGGCGGCCGGACCGCCGTCACCCTCTACAAGACCCTGAAGGTGCAGAACGGCCTCTCCCTGGTGGAGTGCGAGCTCATCACCGGCCGCACCCATCAGATCCGCGCCCAGTTCGCCGCCGCCGGCCACCCCCTCCTGGGGGACGGCAAGTACGGCCGCAACCGGGACAACAAGCGCTACGACCGGAAATTCCAGGCCCTCTGGTCCTATAAACTGGTCTTTTCCTTCACCACCGACGCCGGTGTTCTGGAGCCCCTGAACGGGAAAAGCTGGCAGGTGGAGCAGGTGGATTTCGTGGAGGAATATTTCCCCCGTCAGCCCCGGAAAAATACCCTGTGAAATTCCGGGAAATCCATTGACATTTCAGGGGATACATTATATATTGTAGCTTGCGATTTCCTGTCGGAATCCGGCCATCTTTTGGAGAGGAGGGTGATAAATGTCCAAGGAGCTCATCCGTTTGACGGACTGCGTCATGTCTTACGACGATGACATCGTACTGGATCATTTGAACCTCTATATCAATGACAAGGAATTCCTCACGCTGCTGGGTCCCAGCGGGTGCGGCAAGACGACCACCCTGCGCATCATCGGTGGTTTTCTGACCCCCACCTCTGGCGACGTTTTTTTTGACGGCGTGAGGATTAATGATGTTCCCCCCCATAAGCGGGCGGTGAACACCGTGTTCCAGAAGTATGCCCTGTTCCCCCATCTGAACGTGTTTGAGAACGTGGCCTTCGGCCTGCGCCTGGGCAGCACCGAGACCACCCAGGTCAATGGCAAGCCGGTCACCCGGAAGGTGAAGCTCCCCGAGGCGGAGATCCGCCGCCGGGTCATGGAGATGCTGGAGGTGGTCAACCTCAAGGGCTTTGAAAAGCGCTCCATCTCCGCCCTCTCCGGCGGCCAGCAGCAGCGGGTGGCCATCGCCCGGGCCCTGGTGAACCGGCCCAAGGTGCTCCTGCTGGACGAGCCCCTGGGCGCGCTGGACATGCGCCTGCGGAAGGACATGCAGAACGAGCTCAAACGCATCCAGCAGGAGATGGGCATCACCTTCATCTATGTCACCCACGACCAGGAAGAGGCCCTGGCCATGAGCGACACGGTGGTGGTCATGGATGGAGGCCGCATCCAACAGATCGGTACCCCTGAGGACATTTATAACGAACCCAAAAACGCCTTTGTGGCCGACTTCATCGGCGAGAGCAACATCATCGACGGCATCATGCGCGCCGACGGGGTGGTGGAGATCTTTAACCGGAAGTTCCAGTGCCTGGACAAGGGCTTCGACAAGGACGAGCCGGTGGATGTGGTCATCCGGCCCGAGGACGTGGACATCGTGCCGGAAAACCAGGGCCAGCTCAAGGGCACCGTCACCGCCGTCACCTTCAAGGGCGTCCACTACGACACCATCGTGGACTTCTACGGCTTCAAATGGCTCATCCAGACCACCGACTTCTGCCCCGTGGACAGCCACATCGGCATCAAGATCGACCCCGACGGCATCCACGTCATGAAAAAGAGCGCCTATTCCGGCATGTTCGGCGACTACTCCTCCTATTCCGAGGAATATGATGAGATCGGCGACGCGGACTACGATCCCGAACAGGAGGAGAGCTTCCGGGAGGACAGCCATGAAGAAGAATAAGCGCTCCCTCCTGGCCGTCCCCTACGTAGTCTGGATGGCCCTCTTTGTGGTCGCCCCCATCATCATGGTGGTGGTCTATGCCTTCAGCACCGCCAGCGGCGGCTTCACCCTGGACAACTTCACCCGCATGGGGACCTATACCGTCATCTTCACCCGCTCCTTCAAGCTGGCCCTCATCGCCACGGCGGTGTGCCTGCTCATCGGCTACCCCCTCTCCTATATCATGGCCAGGGAGGGCCCCCGGTTCCAGCGGGTGGGCATGATGCTCATCATGCTGCCCATGTGGGTCAACTTCCTGCTGCGGACCTACTCCTGGATGTCCATTTTGGAGAAAAACGGCCTCATCAACCAGTTCTTCTCCGCCATCGGTCTCTTTGACCTCATCAACGCCGTCTTCGGCACCAACATCGAGTACTTCCACATGATCGGCACCCAGGGGGCGGTGGTGCTGGGCATGGTCTACAACTACCTGCCCTTCATGATCCTGCCCATCTACTCGGTCATCGTCAAGCTGGACAACTCCCTGCTGGAGGCCGCCCGGGACCTGGGGGCCAACTCCACCGCCGTCTTCCGGAAGGTGATCTTCCCCCTGTCCCTGCCCGGCATCCTCTCCGGCGTGACCATGGTGTTCGTCCCCTCGGTGTCCACCTTCGCCATCTCCCGCCTGCTGGGCGGCGGCACCCAGATGCTGCTGGGCGATCTCATCGAGCAGCAGTTTTTGGGCGGAGCCTATAACCCCCACCTGGGCAGCGCCATCGCCCTGGTGATGATGCTCATCGTCATCGTCTGTATGTGGGTCATGAACCACTTCGGCGAGGGCGAGGAACAGGCGGTGATGCTATGAGCCTGCAAAAGAAAAACGGGGTGCTCAACCGGCTGTTCATGGGCCTGGTCTTCCTCTTTCTGTACGCCCCCATCTTCCTGCTCATCGTCTTCTCCTTCAACGCCGGCAACAGCAGCGTGGTGTGGAAGGGCTTTTCCCTCCACTGGTACGTGGAGCTCTTTCAGGACCGGCTCATCATGCAGAGCATTTACACCACCCTGCTGGTCTCCCTGCTGGCCACCGCCATCGCCACCGTGGCCGGCACCTTCGCCTCCATCGGCTTCTACGCCATGCGCCGCCGGTGGCGGGACCCCCTGATGACGGTGAACTCCATCCCCATGATGAACGCCGACATCGTCACCGGCGTCAGCCTGTGCCTGCTCTTCGTGGCGGTCTTCGGTCTCTGGAACGAGTTCGCCGAAAACTACCGCCTCACCTTCAGCCTGTTCGGCGCGGTCTACCGCATCACCTTCCCCAGGCTCACCCTGGGCTTCGGCACCCTGCTCATCGCCCACATCAGCTTCAACATCCCCTATGTGATCCTGTCGGTAGGCCCCAAGCTGCGGCAGATGGACAAGAACCTGGTGGACGCCGCCCAGGACCTGGGCTGCACCTGGTTCCAGGCCTTCTGGAAGGTCATCCTGCCTGAGATCATGCCGGGCATCGTCTCCGGCGCCCTCATCGCCTTCACCATGAGCGTGGACGACTTCGTCATCTCCTACTTCACCGCCGGCTCCGCCACCTCCACCCTGGCCATGGCCATCTACGGCATGACCAAGAAGCGGGTGAGCCCGGAGATCAACGCCGTATCCACCCTGCTCTTCGTCACCGTGCTGGCCCTGCTGGTCATCGTCAATGTCCGGGAGGCCAGGGCGGAGAAGGCCGCCGCCGCACAGCGGTTCGACTGAGGTCTTTTGGCCCAAGGGGCCTGAAGATAATATCACCTATTCAACTGGAGGAATGATCAATTGAAGAAACTCGTAGCCCTGACCCTTGCCGGGTCCCTGGCGTTGGGCCTGTTCCTGACCGGCTGCTCCGTGGAGCAGGTAAGCAGCGAGCCCAATGAGACGGTTAGCAGCAGCGAAAGCGGCGCCGATACCGGCGACCGCGTGCTCAATGTGTGCAACTGGGGCGAATACATCGACGAGAGCCTGATCACCCAATTCGAGGAGGAGACGGGGATCAAGGTCAACTACCAGACCGCCGAGAGCAACGAGGCCCTGTACTCCCTGCTCAAAAGCGGCGGCGCCAACTACGACGTCATCTGCCCTTCTGACTATATGATCTCCCAGCTCATCGAGGAGGATATGCTCCAGCCCCTGGACTACAGCAAGATCCCCAACTTCGAGAAGATCGACACCCGGTTCAAGAACCTCTCCTACGACCCCGAGAACCTCTACACCGTCCCCTACACCTGGGGCACCCTGGGCATCATCTACAACACCACCATGGTGGATGAGCCCATCACCAGCTGGAGCGCCATGTTTGACGAGCAGTATGCCGGCGACGTGCTCCTCATCAACAACTCCCGGGACGCCCTGGGCATGGCCCTCTACTACCTGGGCTACTCCGTGAACACCACCGATGAGGCTCAGATCCGTGAGGCCTTCCAGCTCCTCTCCGACGCCGTGTCCAAGGGCGTCTACCAGGGCAAGGTCATGGATGAGGTCTTCCAGAAGATGGAGCAGGGCAACGCCGCCATCGCCACCTATTACGCCGGCGACTACCTGACCATGCTGGAGAACAACCCCGACCTGGCCTATGTGGTCCCCGAGGAGGGCTCCAACTGGTTCGTGGACGCCATGTGCATCCTCAAGGACGCCCAGAACGTGGACGAGGCCCACGAGTGGATCAACTTCCTGGCCTCCACCGAGGCCAACCTGGCCAACATGGACTACATCTGGTACGCCTCCCCCAACGCCGAGGCCCTGGAGCAGTACCCCGCCTACTATGAGGAGACCTACGGCGAGCCCCTGGACATGGAGCTCTACGAGATCATGGCCGCTCCCCAGGAGGTGCTGGACCGCTGCGAGGCCTACCTGGTCCTCCCCGAGGCCACCCGCACCCTCTACAACGACCTGTGGATCGAGCTGGGCCTCTGAGCCACCCTCTCACACACAAAGGAGACATCCTGCGGGGTGTCTCCTTTTTTACTTGCCAGATCCCCGCCGATGGAGTACACTGTTACCGTGTTTCATCTATACAAAGGAGGAATTTCCCATGTCCATCCCTGTTGGCGCCAAGGGCCGCGCCGAGACCGTCGTCACCGAGCACAACACCGCCAATGCCGTGGGCTCCGGTCTGGTCCCCGTCTTCGCCACCCCCTATATGATCGCCCTCATGGAGAACGCCGCCGTCAACGCCCTCACCCCCTACATGAAGGAGAACCAGGGCACCGTGGGCACTCGTCTGGACGTCTCCCACGACTCCGCCACCCCCATCGGCATGAAGGTGTGGGCGGAGGCCGAGGTCACCGCCGTGGACGGCAAGGCCCTCACCTTCGCCGTCACCGCCTACGATGAGGCCGGCGTCATCGGCAAGGGCACCCACAACCGCTTCGTCATCACCGTGGACCGCTTCCTGGCCAAGGCCGAGAAGAAGAAAGAGGGGCGCTGAGATGGCCATCGAGAAGGTCCGGGCCTTTTTCCGCGCCAGAGGCATGGAGGACCGCATCCGGGAATTCGACGTGTCTAGCGCCACCGTGGAGCTGGCCGCCCAGGCCGTGGGCTGCGAGGGCGCCCGCATCGGCAAGACCCTCTCCTTTACCCATGAGGACGGCGCCCTGCTCATCGTCTGCGCCGGCGACGCCAAGATCGACAACACCAAGTTTAAGGCCCAGTTCCACCACAAGGCCACCATGCTCACCCCCGAGCAGGTGCTGGCGTTCACCGGGGACATCATCGGCGGCGTGTGCCCCTTCGCCATCGAGCACCCCAACGTCACCACCTATCTGGACGTCTCCCTCAAGCGCTTCGACATCGTCTATCCCGCCGCCGGCAGCGCCAACTCCGCCGTGGAGCTCTCCCTCCCCGAGCTGGAGGCCTGCTCCGGCAGCGCCGGCTGGATCGACGTGTGCAAGGGCTGGCAGACCGAGGGCTGAGCCATCGCCAAATACAGGAAAAGCGCCGGGCGGTTTTACCGTCCGGCGCTTCTTTTTGTTCATTATGTATTGTGATCGCTCTGGTGGAACTGCTTCAGGTTGCCGATCTTGTGGCTGCGCTGCTCCAGCTCCTCCATCACGGCCTCCAGGGGTATGCCCTGCTGGACCATCATGACGGTCAGGTGGTAGATGAGGTCAGAAATCTCCCCCACCGTATCGCTCTCCACGCCGTTCTTGGCGGCGATGATGGTCTCGCTGCACTCCTCCCCCACCTTCTTGAGAATCTTGTCCAGGCCCTTGTCGAAGAGGTAGCAGGTATAGGAGCCCTCCTGGGGGTTGGCCTTTCGGTCCAGCACCACCTGGTAGAGCTTGGCTAAGGTGTCGTTCATGGCACATCGTCCTTTCCGTTCATGGGAATCTCATTGAAAAAGCAGCTCCGGGCCCCGGTGTGGCAGGTGGGGCCGTCGGGTCGGCACAGGTAGAGGAGGGTGTCGGTGTCACAGTCGGTCATGACACGCTCCACGTGGAGGAAGTTTCCCGAGGTCTCCCCCTTGTTCCACAGCTGCTGCCGGCTCCGGGACCAGAACCAGGCCGTCCCGGTCTTTAAGGTCAGCTCCACCGCCTCCTTGTTGGTGAAGCCCAGCATGAGCACCTCCCTGGTCTCCGCGTCCTGGATGATGACGGGGATCAGGTTGCTCTTCTGAAACAGTTGATCCAGATCAAACATTGGCTTCTCAGCCCTCCCAGGGGGGCCGTTCCTCCTTCCAGTCCCAGGGGTCCTCTCCCCGTTTCTCCCGCTTGGCGGTGGTCTTGCCTACCGTACGGTTCTGGTGGGAAGGCTTTGGGGCCGCCTTCCGGGCCGGCTGGGCGGGGCGGCCCCGCTCCCGGCTCGCATACTTGGCGGCGGCAGTTCCCCGCCGCTTCCGGGTGCTGTCGCTCAGAAATTCCGCCGCCGAGTCCCCCACCAGGTCGGCGGCCAGCTCCAGCAGATCGTCCAGCATGGTCTTCCCTCCTCAGCGCACCGGGATGCTCCGCTCCCGGAGATAGTCCTTCACCTGGGGCACGGTCAGCTCCCCGAAGTGGAACAGGGAGGCCGCCAGGGCGGCGTCGCAGTTGGTCTCTTCAAACACCTCTGCGAAGTGGGCCAGGGAGCCGCAGCCCCCGGAGGCAATGACGGGAATGGAGACGGCGTCGGTAACGGCCTTGGTCATGGCAAGGTCAAAACCTGCCTTGGTGCCGTCGGCGTCCATGGAGGTGAGCAGGATCTCCCCCGCCCCCAGGGCCTCCCCCTGCTTCACCCACTCGATGAGGTCGATGCCGGTAGGCTTGCGCCCGCCGGCCACCACGACTTCCCAGGTACCGTCCCCCTGGCTCCGGGCGTCCACGGCCAGCACCACACACTGGGAGCCGAACCGCTCCGCCGCCTCGGAAATGAGCTCCGGCCGGGCCACGGCGGCGGAGTTCACCGAGATCTTGTCCGCCCCCGCCCGCAGCAGCCGCCGGAAATCCTCCAGGGTCCGGATGCCGCCCCCCACGGTGAGGGGCACAAAGACCTGGGACGCGGTGCGCTCCACCACGTCGGCCACGGTGTCCCGGGCGTCGCTGGTGGCGGTGATATCCAGGAAGACGATCTCGTCGGCCCCCTGGTCCGAGTAATACTTGGCCAGCTCCACCGGGTCGCCGGCATCCCGGATATTGACAAAGTTGACCCCCTTCACCACCCGGCCGTCCCGGACGTCCAGGCAAGGGATGATCCGTTTGGCTAGCATTGGGGACCCGCCTCCTTTACCGCCTCCGCCAGATCCAGGGTACCGGCGTAATAGGCCTTGCCAATGATAGCGGCGTAGAGCCCCATATCCCGCAGGCGCTTGATGTCATCCAGGGTAGCGACCCCGCCGGAGGCCACGATGCGGCAGCCCACCGCCTTCTGAAGGGCGATAAGCTGGTCATAGGAGGGCCCGGAGAGCATGCCGTCGGTGGCGATGTCGGTATAGACGATGGTCTGCACCCCCAGGGCCTCCATCTGCTCGGCAAAAGCCACGGCATCCAGCCCGGCGTCCTCCTCCCAGCCGGCGGTGCGGACCTTGCCGTTCAGGCAGTCGATGCCCACCGCCACCCGGTCGCCCCCCCACTGGTTCAGGGCGTAGGCGACCACCTCCGGGTGGGTGACGGCAGCGGAGCCGATGACCGCCCGGGCCACGCCAGACTCCACCACGGTGATGAGGTCGGGGACGGTCTTGATACCGCCCCCCAGCTCCACCTTCAGGCCGGACTGCCGGATGACCTCATAGATGAAGGGGAAATTCTTCCGGGTGCCGTCCCGGGCACCGTCCAGGTCCACCATGTGGACCCAGGCGGCGCCGGCGTCGGCAAAGCGGCGGGCGGTCTCCAGGGCGCTGCTCGCCACCTGGTGGACCGTGTCAAAATCCCCTTTTTTCAGACGGACGCAGCGGCCGTCCTTCATATCGATGGCAGGCAGCAGGATCATCGGTTCAGTCCTCCAAAATTCTTCAGGATCTGCAGGCCCACCTCGCCGCTCTTCTCCGGGTGGAACTGGCAGCCGTACACGTTCCCCTTCCCCACGGCGGCGGTCACCGAAACGCCGTAGTCGGCGACGGCGATGACGTCGCCGGGGTCGGCGGCCACGGCGCAGAAGGAGTGGACGAAGTAGACATAGCTCCCCGGCTCCACCCCGGCAAAGAGGGGGGAGGGATTGGGGAAGGTCAGGCTGTTCCAGCCGATGTGGGGCAGCTTACAGGGGGTCTCGATCTTTTTCACGCTGCCGCCCACCAGGCCCAGACCGGCACAGGGCCGCACCTCCTCCCCCAGTTCAAAGAGGAGCTGCATCCCCAGACAGATGCCCAGAATGGGCTTCTTGTCCGCCTGGGCCAGGATGGCCTGGTCCAGCCCCGTCCCCCGCAGCTTCTCGGCCGCGTCGGGGAAGGCCCCCACGCCGGGCAGGATGATGGCGTCGGCCCTTTCCAGCTCCCCGGCGTCGCCGGTGACCCGGCTCTCCAGGCCCAGGTAGGCCATGGCGTTGGTGACGCTCTTCAGGTTGCCCACGCCGTAGTCCACGATGGCGGTGTAGCCCATCAGAGCACCCCCTTGGTGGAGGTAACGCCGGTGCCGGTGATGGCCACGGCCTCCTTCACCGACACCCCCAGGGACTTGAAGAGGGCCTCGGTGATGTGGTGGGCGTTTTTCCCATAGAGGCACTTCATATGGAGGGTCAGGCCGCTGTTCACCGCGAAGGCCCGCATGAACTCCTCGGTGAGGCAGGAATCATAGCCCCCGATCATGGGCTGGGGCATGTCGGCGTCAAAAACCAGGAAGGGGCGGTTGGAGAAATCCAGGGCGGTGAAGCACAAGGCCTCATCCATAGGGATATAGGCGGATGCGAAACGGCGGATGCCCTTCCGGTCCCCCAGGGCCTCCCGCATGGCCTGGCCCAGGACGATGCCCACGTCCTCCACGGTGTGGTGGCCGTCTACCTCCAGGTCCCCCTGCACCTCCAGCTTCAGCCCCAGGCCGCCGTAGAAGGCGAAGGCGGTGAGCATGTGGTCGAAAAAGCCGATGCCGGTGGAGACCTCTACTTCCCCGCCCTCCAGAGCGAGGGAGAGCCGGATGTCGGTCTCCTTGGTCTTGCGGCTCAGTGTGGCCTCTCTCATGTTCCTCCTCCTTTACTCGAACCGCACCCGGATGGAATTGGCGTGGGCAGTGAGCTTCTCCGCCTCGGCCAGGGTGATGATCTGGTCCCTGATGGGGGCCAGGCTCTTCTCGTCGTACTGGATGACGCTCATGGTCTTGAGAAAGCTGTCCACGCTCAGGGGGGAGAAGAACCGGGCGGTGCCGCTGGTGGGCAGCACGTGGTCCGGCCCGGCCAGGTAATCTCCCAGAGGCTCCGGGGACCAGCTCCCCAGGAAGACGGCGCCGGCGTTTTTGATCTTGGGCAGCAGGGCCCGGGGGTGGTTGGTGACGATCTCCAGGTGCTCCGGCGCGATCTCGTTGGCCAGGGCGGCGCAGTCGTCCAGGTCCTTGCAGACGATGGCGCAGCCGAAGTCCCGGAGGGACTGCTCCATGATCTCAGACCGGCTCAGGTAGCCGGTCTGGCGGATGATCTCGGCGTCCACCGCCTTCGCCAGCTCCATAGAGTCGGTGAGCAGCACGGCGGAGGCCAGCTTGTCGTGCTCGGCCTGGCTCAGGAGGTCGGCGGCCACGAATTTGGCCTGGGCGCTGCCGTCGGCGATGACCAGCACCTCAGAGGGGCCGGCCACCATGTCGATGTCCAGCTCGCCGTAGGCCATGCGTTTGGCGGTGGCCACAAAGGCGTTGCCCGGCCCCACCAGCTTGTCCACCTTGGGGATGAAGCCCGCCCCGTAGGTGAGGGCGGCCACCGCCTGGGCCCCGCCCACGGCGATGCAGCGGTCCACCCCGGCGATCTTCGCGGCGGCCAGGACGGCGTCGCTGAGGTTCTCTGTGGGGGGCGTCACCATGACGATCTCCCCCACCCCCGCCACCTTGGCGGGGACGGCGTTCATAAGGACGCTGCTGGGGTAGGCCGCCGTGCCGCCGGGCACATAGATGCCCACCCGGCTCAGGCCCCGGACCACCCGGCCCACGATACCGCCGTCGGGGGAGGTCCACTCCTGGCTCTTCACCAGCAGCCTTTCGTTGTAGTCCCGGATATTGGCCGCCACCCGCTCCAGGGCGGCGATGAGCTCCTTGTGGCAGCGGTCGTAGGCCGCCGCCAGCTCCGCCTGGGTGAGCTCGTAGGGCTCCTTGCGGTCGAATTTGAGGGAGTACTCCTTCACGGCTTCGTATCCCCGGGCCTTCACGTCCGCCATGACGGCGGACACCGCCTTCTGGATGTCGGCCCCCACCTGGGCGGCCCGGGCCCGCATGGCGGCGATCCGGGCCTGTTCCGCCTGCCCGTCGGCTTTGATGATCTCGATCATGACCGTCTCTCCAATTCCCGCTCGCAGCGGCTGATAAAGTCGTCGATGGCCGCCTTGTGGAGCTTCATGCTGGCAGTGTTGACGATGAGCCGGGCGCTCACCTGAGCCACGTCCTCGATGGGCACCAGGCCGTTGGCCTTCAGGGTGGAGCCCGTCTCCACGATGTCCACGATGGCGTCGGCCAGGTCCAGGATGGGGGCCAGCTCCACAGAGCCCTCGATCTTGATGATGTCCACGTCCATGCCCTTCTTTTCAAAGAAGGCACGGGCCACGTTGGGGTATTTGCTGGCGATGCGCCGGGTCTTGTAGGTGCCGTAGAAGTCGGTCCCCTCCTTCACCGCCAGGGCGAAGCGGCACTTGCCGAACCCCAGGTCCAGCACCTCATAAAAGGACTTCCCCTGCTCCAGGATGGTGTCCTTGCCCACGATGCCCAGGTCGCACACCCCGTGCTCCACGTAGGTGATGACGTCGGGCGCCTTGGCCAGCACCGCCTCCAGGGGGTAGTTGGGGATGGTGTGGACCAGCCGACGGCCCGGGTCCTTGATGGGGGAGCAGTCCAGGCCCATGGCCTCGAAGAGCTCCACACTCTTGTCCTGGAGCCGCCCTTTGGTGAGGGCGATCCGCAATGGCTCGCTCACAGCTCCACCCTCCTCTCGGTCCCGTTCTCCAGCACCAGTACGGCCTTCGCGCCCTTCTCCTTGGCCAGGGCGACGGTCTCCTCCAGTTCGCCCCGGGGGGAGAGCTCCACCGTCCCCGGCGCGGCGGCGTCCACCGCCGCCAGGGCCCGGCCCAGGTCGTCGGCGCCGTAGTGGATCAAGGTCTCCAGCCACGCCGCCGGCGCCTCGGGGAGGCAGCCGGCCACCGCGTCCACGTCCACGGCGAAGCCGGTGGCGGGGGCCGCCCGGCCGAAGGCCTCCGCCAGGTTGTCGTAGCGTCCGCCGGAGAGGACGGCGTCCCCCGCCCCCTCCACATAGCCCCGGAAGACCACACCGGTGTAGTAGTCGATCTGGTGGACCATGCCCAGATCGAAGCGGATGTGCTCGCCATAGCCCGCCTTGCAGAGGGCGTTGTAGAGCTGCCGCAGGTAGACCAGCACGGCGCTGCCCCCGGCCAGCTCCTCCGCCTCGTCCAGCACCTCCGCCCCGCCGAAGAGACGGGAGAGCCGCTTGAGGGCCTTGCAGGCCCCCTGACCGGCGTAGGGCTCCAGCAGGTCATTGAGGGCGGCAAAGTTCTTGCCCTCGATGAGCACTCGCATCTGCTCGATGACGGCGGCGGGCATATCCACCCGACCGGCCAGGTCCCGGAAAAAGCCCACATGGCCCAGCTCCACATGGTAGTCCTTTACGCCGCAGGCACCCAGGGCGTCCACTGCCAGGGCCACCATCTCCAGGTCGGCCCGCCAGCCGGCGGCGCCGATGAGCTCCACGCCGCACTGGGCGATCTCGCTGCTGCCGCCCTTGTGCTCCTGGCCGGAGCGGAAGACGGTCTGGTCGTAGAAGAGCCGCTGCGGCAGGGGCAGGGCCTTCAGCTTGGTGGCCGCCACCCGGGCGATGGGGGTGGTGCAGTCGGGCCGCATCACCATGATCTTGCCGGAGCGGTCGATGATCTTGAGCATGCTCTCCTGGGGCATGGGGTTGCCCGACTGGAGGAAGAGGTCGTAGAACTCCACCTCCGGCGTGCTCACCTCGGCGTAGCCCCGGCGCTGGAAGAGCGCCGTCAGCTCCCGCTGGACCTGCCGCCGCTCCCGGCACTCGGCAAAGAGCCGGTCCCGGGTCCCCTCGGGGGTGTTGATGGTATACAAGGGGAAGCCCCCTTTCTTCTAAAAGTTACTTTCGTATAGTACCACGTTACCACGCTAAAGTCAACAGCTTTCCCCTGTCCCCGCAGGGACAGGGGAAAGCGCCCGCACAGAAGACCTAAAAGCCGTCAAAGAGGGTCATCTGGCTGGTGTCCGGCAGGCCGGAGAGGGCGCCGCAGGTCCTGAGCAGCTCGATGTGAGCCTTGGTCACCTTGGGGCAGTCAAAGGAGAACTCCTCCACGGAGAGGTACTCCTTCCCCTTCCGCTGCTCCACGATGGAGACGGCCGCCGTCTCGCCCAGGCCGGGGATGGCCATGAAGGGCGGGATGAGGGCCTTCTTCTCCTCGTCCACCTGAAAGCGCACCGCGTCGGACCGGTAGAGGTCCATCTTCTCAAAGGTGAAGCCCCGGATGTAGAACTCGTAGACCACCTCCAGGGTGGTGAGCATGTCCTGCTCCACGGCGGAGGCGTCCTTGTCCTTGGCCCGGATCTCGTCCATCTTTGCCTTGGCCCGGTCCAGCCCCTGGCACATGACGGTGGCGTCAAAGGCCTTGGCCCGGATGGAAAAGTAGGCGGCGTAGAAGGCCAGGGGCCGGTGGACCTTGAACCAGGCGATGCGGAAGGCCATCATCACGTAGGCCACGGCGTGGGCCTTGGGGAACAGATAGGCGATCTTCTTACAGGAGCCGATGTACCAGTCGGGGACGCCGTGTTCCCGCATCTCGTCCTCGGCCCCCTCGGGGAGGCCGCGGCCCTTTCGGACGGCCTCCATGATCTTGAAGGCCCGCTTCTCGTTCATGCCGCAGGAGATGAGGTAGATCATAATATCGTCGCGGCAGCCGATGGCTTGGCCGACGGTGGCGGTGCCGGAGAGGATCAGGTCCCGGGCGTTGCCCAGCCACACGTCGGTGCCGTGGGAGAAGCCGGACAGCCGCACCAGGATATCGAACTCCGCCGGCTTGGTCTCCTCCAGCATGCCCCGGACGAAGGAGGTGCCGAACTCCGGGATGGCGGTGGCGCCGGTGGGCCCCAGGATCTTGTCGTCCTCGTAGCCCAGGACCTTGGAGGTGATGAAGATGCTCCGGGTATCCGGGTCGTCCAGGGGGATGGTCTTGGCGTCCATCCCCGTGAGATCCTCCATCATGCGGATCATGGAGGGATCATCGTGTCCCAGCATGTCCAGCTTCAGGAGGTTGGACTCCATGGAGTGATATTCGAAATGGGTGGTGATGATGTCGGTGTCGGTGTCGTCGGCGGGGTGCTGGACCGGACAGAAGTCGTAGATCTCCTTGTCCTGGGGGATGACCACCATGCCGCCGGGGTGCTGGCCGGTGGTCCGCTTGACCCCGGTACACCCCTTGGCCAGACGGAGCATCTCCGCCCGGGTGGCCGTCTTGCCCCGCTCCTCCATGTACTTCTTCACGTAGCCGAAGGCGGTCTTTTCCGCCACGGTGCCGATGGTGCCCGCACGGAACACGTGGGACTCCCCGAAGAGCTCAAAGGTGTGCTTGTGGGCGTTGGACTGGTACTCACCGGAGAAGTTCAGGTCGATATCGGGGACCTTGTCGCCGCCGAAGCCCAGGAAGGTCTCGAAGGGGATGTTGAAGCCGTCCTTCTCGTACTTGGTACCGCACACCGGGCAGACGGCATCGGGCATGTCGGCGCCGCAGCCCGCCCCCAGGGTCTTGGCCGTCTCGAAATCGGCGTGCTTGCAGTTGGGGCAGCGGTAATGGGGCGGCAGGGCGTTCACCTCGGTGATACCCGACATGAAGGCCACGATGGAGGAGCCCACCGAGCCACGGGAGCCCACCAGGTAGCCGTGGTCCAGGGAGTCCTGGACCAGCTTCTGGGCCGACATGTAGATGACGTCGTAGTGGCGCATGAGGATGTCGTGGAGCTCGGTCTCGATGCGGTCCACCACGATCTGGGGGGGCTCCTCGCCGTAGAGGCGCTTGGCCTTGCCCCACACCAGGCGTTTGAGCTCTCCCTCCGAGTCCTCCAGCTTGGGGGCAAAGAGGCCGTTGGGCAGGGGATTTAAGTCCCCGCACCAGGCGGCGATGAGGTGGGTGTTGTCGATGACCACCTCACGGGCGGTCTCCTCCCCCAGGTAGGAAAATTCCTTCAGCATCTCGTCGGTGGTGCGGAAATAGAGGGGGTTGGGGGAATCGGCGTCCTCGAAGCCCTTGGTGTTGAGGAGGATGTGGCGGTAGATCTCGTCCTCCGGGTCCAGGAAGTGGACGTCGCCGGTGGCCACCACCGGCTTGCCCATCTCCCGGCCCAGCTCCACGATGGTGCGGTTGAAGTCCCGCAGCTCCTCCTCGTCCCGGGCCAGGGTGCGGCCGGTCTTGTCGGGGCGGAGCATGAATGCGTTGTTGCTGATGGGCTGGATCTCCAGGTAGTCGTACCAGGAGGCGATGCGCTTGAGCTCGGCCCAGGAGGAATGCCGGGCCACCGCCTGGAAGAGCTCTCCCGCCTCGCAGGCGGAGCCCATCAGCAGGCCCTCCCGGTTGGCGTCGATGAGGCTCTTGGGCATCACCGGGTACTGCTTGCGCTGGAAATGCTCCAGGTGGGCCTTGGACACCAGCTTGTAGAGGTTGCGGAGCCCCGTCTGGTTCCGGGCCAGGACGATGAGGTGGCGGGCCCGGCGCTTGCCCTTGCGGTTCTGGTTCTGCCCGGCCACCCAGCGGTTGATGGCGCCCAGGGAGTGGATACCGTGGTCCTCCTCCAGCCGCTTGAAGAAGGGCACCAGCATATAGGCCACGGTGGAGGCATCGTCGGTGGCCCGGTGGTGGTTGAAGGCGGGGAGCCCCAGGTGGCCGGCCACCACGTCCAGCTTGTGCTTGGAGAGCTGGGGCAGCAGGGCCTGGGCCAGGGGCAGGGTGTCCACCGCCGTCACATCCAGGGGGATGCCCATGCGGCGGCAGCCCTCGGCGATGAAGCCCACGTCGAAGCCGGCGTTGTGGGCGGCCAGGGGCCGGCCATTCACGAAGTCCAGAAACTGCCGGATGGCCTCGGCCTGGCTGGGAGCCCCCTTCACCATGTCGTCGGTGATGCCGGTGAGCTGGCTCACCTCATAGGGGATGGGCCGCTCCGGGTCCACGAAGGTGGAAAAGATCTCGTCGGTGACCCTGCCGTCCTTGTAGACCACGGCGCCGATCTCGGTGATGACGTCGTGGCGGGCATCCAGGCCGGTGGTCTCCAGGTCGAAGCAGACGTACTCCCCGTGAAAATCGGCGTCCAGGCTGCCCCGGACGGCGGGCATGTCGTCCACGTCGTTGATGAAGTAGGCCTCCACCCCGAAGAGCATTTTGATGCCCGCCTTCTTGGCAGTGGAGTAGGCCGTGGGAAAGTCGTGGCAGACGCCGTGGTCGGTGATGGCGATGGCGGGATGGCCCCAGGCCGCCGCCCGCTGGATCACCTTCTTGATGTCGGTGGTGGCGTCCATGGAGGACATCTTGGTATGTAAGTGGAGCTCCACCCGCTTTTTCCCCGGGGCGGTGTCGGTGCGCTCCGGGGGACGCTCCCCCTCGGCGATGCCGGTGGGCTCGATCTGGAGCTCACCCTGATAGGGGCTCACCCGACCCTGGACGATGAGGTGCTGGCCCTCCTTCAGAGCGCCCGCCAGGGCCTTGCCCTCATCCCCCACCAGAAACTTGGCCACCCGGATGGAGTTGGTCCGGTCGGTGATGTCGAAGCGGACGATCCACGCCCCCCGCTTCTTCATCTCCACGTGGTCGGTGGCAAAGACGTCCCCCTCGATGGTCACCATCTCGGTGTCCAGGGTGATGTCGCGCATGGGGATGTGGCCGAACTTTTTGGTGATCTTCCCGAAGAGGAGCTTGCTGCCCCCCTTCTCCTTCTTCTTTTCATTGGGCACCGCCGGCTTGATGTGCTTGAGGGCCTCCTGGCGGATGCGCTCGGTGCGGCGGAAGACCTCCATGGGGTCCTCCTCCGCCGCCGGGGCGGCAGGGGCCGCGGAGACAGGCGGCTCCGGAACGGTCGGCTCCTCCATCGGGGCAGGTGCGGCCTCCTCCGGCGGCAGGTCGGCCTCCGTGGGCATCGGCACCTCCTCCGGGGGCATATCGGCCTCGGTGGGCAGGGGCGCCTCCTCCCAGGGTGGCAGGTCGTCCGCCTCCGCCGGGGCGGGGGACTCCACGGTGAGGTCCAGCCGGGCGCCGCTGAGGCCGTAGACCGCCGCCAGCTCCGCCGAGATCCGGTCCAGCATCACGCCGGGGATGGGCCGGGGGGCGGTCAGCTCCGCCTGAAGGCTCCGGCCCGTCTTGTCGATGACGGCGGAGGTCACCACCGCCTCCCCCAGGAGGCTCCGGAACTCCGCCGTGGGGCTCCAGGCGGAAAAGAGGGTGAAAAATGGGATCTTGTCAGGCATGGTCGCTCCGGCTCCTTCTCCAGGGGTTTGTCAGATTCACAGGGTCTCGATGAGGCGGAAGAGCTCGTCCACCAGCTCCGCCTGGGGCACCTTTTTCACGATCTCCCCCTTGCGGAAGAGGAGACCCACGCCGTCTCCGCCGGCGATGCCCACGTCGGCCTCCCGGGCCTCCCCGGGGCCGTTGACCACGCAGCCCATGACGGCCACGGTGATGGGCTTGCGGACCGTGCGCAGCCGCTCCTCCACCTCATGGGCCAGGCCGATGAGGTCGATCTTGGTCCGGCCGCAGGTGGGGCAGGAGATGAGCTCAGGGGCGTCCTTTCGGAGTCCCACCACCCGCAGGATGTCCATGGCGGCGTAGACCTCCTCCACCGGGTCGGCGGAGAGGGACACCCGGATGGTGTCGCCGATGCCCAGGGCCAGCAGGCCGCCGATGCCCACGGCGGACTTCAGCACCCCCATCCGGGGGGTGCCCGCCTCGGTGAGGCCCACGTGGAGGGGGTAGCCGCTCTCGGCGGCCATCTTCCGGTAGGCGGCGATGGTACCGGGGACGCTGGAGGTCTTGAGGGAGACGCAGATGTCGTCAAAGTCCCAGCGGTTGAGCAGTTTGATGTGGCCGAAGGCCGACTCCACCAGGGCCTCGGGGGTGGGGCCGCCGTATTTGGCCAGTAACTCCTTTTCCAGGGAGCCGCCGTTGACGCCGATGCGGATGGGGATGTTTTTCCCGGCACAGGCCTGGGCCACCGCCTTCACCCGGTCGGCGTCGCCGATGTTGCCCGGGTTGATGCGCACGGCGTCGGCACCAGCGGCCACCGACTCCAGGGCCAGCTTGTAGTCGAAGTGGATGTCCACCACCAGGGGGATGTGGATGCGCTCCTTGATGGCCCCCACGGCTTTGGCGGCGGCAAGGTCGGGCACCGCCACCCGGATGATCTGGCACCCGGCCTCCTCCAGCCGGAGGATCTGCGCCACGGTGGCGTCCACGTCATCGGTGCGGGTGTTGCACATGGACTGGACGGTCACCGGGGCGCCGCCGCCCACGGGCACGCCCCCCACCAGGATCTGCTTGCTCATGTACACTGCCTCCTAAAAACAGGTATGGCCGGCGGAGCTGGAAGGCCAACTCCGCCGGCTGAAGTCAATGTTTAGGTTATGATGCGGACCACGTCGTTGAAGGCCACCACCACCATCAGCAGCAGCAGCAAAACAAAGCCGGCCATGTGGACATAGCCCTCGTACTTGGGGTCCAGCTTCCGGCGGGTCACCAGGGTAAAGAGCCAGTTCACCGCCAGGAAGAAGATCCGTCCGCCGTCCAGGGCGGGGATGGGCAGCAGGTTCATCACCGCCAGGTTGATGGCAATGAAGGCAGACAGGTTGAGGATACTCATGAGCGCCCCCAGGAAGGGGGAACCGCCGCTCTCCGCCGCCGCCTGAGCGCCCTCCTCTCCAGCCTGGCCCATCACGTCCATGATGCCGATGACGCCGGACATGTCCTTCACCCCGGCCTTGCCGGTAAAGAGGTCCACCAGACTCAGGCGGACCATGCGCACCATGTCCAGGGAGGTATACCAGCTCTGCTGGATACGCACCAGCGGGGTGGCCTCCTCCACAGCAAAGGTGAGCCCGTACATCATCCGGGTCTCGCCCTCATAGTCATACGCCCGGGGGATCAGAGGAAAGTCGTCCAGGACGATCTTCTCCCCGTCCCGCAGGACCACCAGGTCCATGGACTCGCCCCCGGCCCGTTCAAAAAAGAGATCGATATCCGTTTTGGTGTAGATCCGCTCTCCGTTCACCGAAAGGATGCGGTCCCCCACCATGAGGCCGTTTGTCCCCTCATTGGGAAAGCCGTCCATAAACCCGGCGATGACCGGGGTGACGAAGCCCACCGCCTGGCTGTACACCACCAGCAGCAGCACCAGTCCGGTGAGGAAGTTCATGGCCGAACCGGCCACCAGGATGATGAACTTCTTCCACCCGGGCTTAGCCGAAAAGCTGCCCGGGTCGTCGGTGGCCTCGTCCTCCCCCTCCATGGCGCAGAAGCCGCCGATGGGGATGGCCCGGAGGGAGTACTGGGTCTCCCCCCTGGTGGCGGACCAGAGGAGGGGACCCATACCGATGGCGAACTCGTTGACCCGCACCCCCAGCAGCTTGGCGGTGATGAAGTGGCCGAACTCATGGAGGGCGATGAGGATGCCGAAGATGATGACGGCCATGAGGATATAGAGCATATGGTTCTCCTTATTGCTTTGCCGTTACGGCCCCTCGGGCCGCCTGATCGGCCCGGAAGATCTCCTCCAGGCCGGGGCTCTGGACCGCCGGGACCCGCTCCATGGCCCGCTCCACCTGCCGGGCGATATCCATGAAGCCGATGCGCCGGTCCAGGAAGAGACCCACCGCCGCCTCGTTGGCCCCGTTGAGGATGGCCGTGGCGGTGCCGCCGGTGCGGGCGGCCTCCAGGGCCAGGGCCAGGCAGGGGAAGGCCTCGGGGTCGGGGGCCTGGAAGGTGAGGCTGGGACACGTCAGCAGGTCCAGGGGCTCCGCCGGGCCGGGGGCGCGCTCCGGCCAGGTGAGGGCGTACTGGATGGGCAGGCGCATATCCGCCGCCCCCAGCTGGGCCAGCACTGCATTATCACAGTATTCCACCAGGGAGTGGACTATACTCTCCCGGTGGACCACGATGGAAATTTTTTCGGGGGGCAGCTCGTAGAGCCGCATGGCCTCGATGAACTCCAGCCCCTTGTTCATGAGGGTGGCCGAGTCCACGGTGATCTTGGCCCCCATGGCCCAGTTGGGGTGCTTGAGGGCCTGCTCCAGGGTGACCCCCTCCAGCTCCTCCCGGCTCCGGCCGAAGAAGGGCCCGCCGGAGGCGGTGAGGATGAGGCGCTTGACCTCCCCCCGGTCCTTACAGCCCTGGAGGCACTGGAAAATGGCCGAGTGCTCCGAGTCCACGGGGACGATCTCAGCGCCCCAGCGCCGGGCCTCCGCCATGACCAGCTCGCCGGCGCACACCATGGTCTCCTTGTTGGCCAGGGCGATGCGCTTACCCGCCCGGATGGCAGCCAGGGTGGGGCGAAGTCCGGCGATGCCCACCACGGCGGTGACCACCGTGTCCGCGGAGGCCACCGTGGCGGCCTCCAGGAGCCCCACCTCCCCGGAGAGGACCCGGACGGAGGTGTCGGAGAGCCGGACCTTCAGATCAGCGGCGGCCGCCTCGTCCACGCACACCGCCAGCTCAGGCTGGAATCGCCGTGCCTGCTCCTCCAGGAGCTCCACACTGCGGTGGGCGGTGAGGGCCCGGACGGGCAGGTCCAGGGCGGCGGCCACCTCCAGGGTCTGCCGGCCGATGGAGCCGGTGGAGCCCATGAGGGAGATGCTTCTCTTTTTCATGGGTCAGACCCCCTGAACGGCAGGCAGGTAGTGGACCAGGATCTCGATGAGGGGGGCGCAGAAAATGACGCTGTCGAACCGGTCCAGCACCCCGCCGTGGCCGGGGAAGATGTTGCCGAAATCCTTCAGGCCGTACTGCCGCTTGATATAGGAGAAGGACAGGTCGCCCACCTGGGAGACCAGACTGCCCAGTGCGCCGTAGACGGCAAAGGCCAGATAGCTCACCCGAAGCTGGAAGCCGAACTGGAGCACCGCCCCATAGAGGAGGCAGCACACGATGGCCCCCATGAAGCCGCCCACGGCCCCCTCCACCGTCTTTTTGGGTGAGAGCTCCGGGGCCAGCTTATGCTTACCGAAGGCCATGCCCGCGAAGAGGGCGAAGGCGTCGCTGGTGAAGGCGGCCACCAGGGGGATGAGGATGAGGTACTTCCCCAGAGGTAGGTCGTTCAGGCGGACGAAGGAGGAGAGGAAATAGGGGATGAGCATGGAGAAGAAGAAGGAGCCCCCCATCTTCTCCAGCGTCACGGTGTAGTGGCTGGAGATGGCCACCAGGAAGGTGAGCAGGAAGTAGAGGAAGATGCCCACCAGGGCGGAGCGCATCCCCTCGCCGATGAAGACCCAGAAGGGGATCACACCGGTCAGAAGGATGGAGAGGGTGGAGATCCGCAGGTCCTTCACAAACCCGGTGGACCAGAGCACCTCATGGACGGCCACCATGGACAGCACCGAGATCATGATGGGCAGGAAGATGGGCGGCAGCAGGAAGAAGATCACAAAGATCAGCGGGATGCACACCACCGCCACCAGAATACGTTTTCCCATGGGTTTCACACGCCTCCAAACCGGCGGGAGCGGCCCTGATAGGCCGCCAGCGCCTTGTGCAGCTCTTCCTTGGTAAAGTCAGGCCAGAGCACGTCGGTAAAATAGAATTCGGCATAGGCCGACTGCCAGAGCAGGAAGTTGGAGATCCGGATCTCCCCGCTGGGCCGGATGACCAGGTCGGGGTCGGGCACCCCGGCGGAGAAGAGATAGCCATCAAAGGCCGCCTCCGTAAGCTCCTCGGGCAGCTTCTCCCCCCGGGCGCAGTCCCGGGCGAAGGCCCGGGCCGCCCGCAGGATCTCGTCCCGGCCGCCGTAGTTGAGGCAGATGTTCACCTGGCAGCCCTCATAGTGGGTGGAGATCTCCTCCGTCCGCCGGCACAGCTCCCGCAGCTCCGGGGTCAGGGGGGTGAGATCGCCGAAAAAGTGCATCTTCACCCGGTCCCGCTCCATGCGGCCGATGGCCTCCAGCAGGTACTTCTTCAAAAGGCCCATGATGGCGGAGACCTCCTCCGCCGGGCGCTTCCAGTTCTCCGTGGAAAAGGCGTACACCGTCAGGTATTCCAGACCGATGTCCTTGCAGTAGGTGGCGATGGTGCGGAAATTCTCCGCCCCGGCGGCATGGCCCGCCGTGCGGGGCAGCCCCCGCTTCTTGGCCCAGCGGCCGTTGCCGTCCATGATGATGGCCACGTGCCGGGGCAGGTGGTCGAAGTCCACCTCCGCCCCCTGGGGCCTGCGTTTCAAAAAGGCCATGTGAGCCTCCTAAATCCGTTACTCGTGCCGACTCCCCGCCCCGGTAACGGGACGGGGAGTCGGTCAGGCTGTGCCGCGCACAGGCAATGGTGAGGGGGACGGCGTCACACCGCCATGAGCTCCTTTTCCTTCTTGGCCGCCAGGTCGTCCAGCTCCTTGCAGCGCTTGTCGGTCATGTCCTGGAGCTCCTTCTCGTACTCCTTGCAGTCGTCCTCGGTGATCTCCGACTTCTTCTGCTTGGCCTTGAGCTTGTCCATGGCGTCCCGGCGGATGTTCCGGATGGCCACCTTGCCGTTCTCGGCGTACTTCTTCACCTGCTTGGTGAGCTCCTTACGGCGCTCCTCGGTGAGCTGGGGGAAGCTCAGACGGATGGAACTGCCGTCGTTCTGGGGGTTGATGCCCAGATCAGAGGTCTGGATGGCCTTCTCGATGGCCTTCAGGACGGAGCTATCCCAGGGCTTGATGAGGAGGCTCCGGGGGTCGGGAGAGGAAATGGCGGCCACCTGGTTGATGGGGGTGGCGCTGCCGTAATAGTCCACGGTGATCTTGTCCAGCACGGCGGCGTTGGCCCGGCCGGCGCGGACGGCGGCGAAGTCGGAGATCACCACGTCGATGGTCTTCTGCATTTTCACGTCGTATTCCTTCAGGATCTCGTTCATCTCACTTCTCCTCCTTGACGATGGTGCCGATCTTCTCGCCCATGACCACCCGGTAGATGTTCTCCGGGTCCTTCAGGGCGAAGAGGATGACAGGGATCTTATTATCCATGGAGAGGGACGTGGCGGTGGAGTCCATCACCTCCAGGTGCTGGGCCAGCACGTCGTCGTAGCTGATGCTGTCGTACTTCACCGCCGTGGGGTCCTTTCTGGGGTCGGCGCTGTAGACGCCGTCGATGTTCTTGGCCAGCAGGATGGCGTCGGCGTCGATCTCCGCCGCCCGCAGCACCGCCGCGGTGTCGGTGGAGAAGAACGGGTTGCCGGTGCCGCAGCCGAAGATGACCACCCGGCCCTTTTCCATATGGCGGATGGCCCGGGAGCGGATATAGGGCTCGGCCACGGCCCGCATCTCGATGGCGGTCTGGACCCGGACGTCCACGCCCTTCTGCTCCAGCACGTCGGCGATGGCCAGGGCGTTGATGGCGGTGGCCAGCATGCCCATGTGGTCGGCCCGGGTGCGCTCCATCCGGTCGCCGCCGTCCTTCACGCCGCGCCAGAAGTTTCCGCCGCCCACCACGATGCCCACCTGGACACCGGCCTCACTGCACTTTTTGATCACGTCGCACACTCTGCCGATGACGTCGAAGTCCAGCCCCCGGCTGGCGTCGCCGGCCAGGGCCTCCCCGCTCACCTTCAGCAGGACACGCTTATACTGCGGCTCAGGCATAGAAATATCCCCTTCCGTATTCTTATGTTCCTGGGCCGCGCCCGGCGGGTATCCTCCCATCCGGTGCGGCACAACAGCGCCCGGCCACAGGCCGGAGCGCAGTCTACTCAGTCCTTCCTATTTTAATATAACTTTTCCCTTTTGCATAGGGGGGCAGTCAGTTTTTTTCAAATTTGTTTCCCTCTGCGCCCCTCCCTTCCCCCTCTTGCGTCTGTCCCCTCCCGGGATTATAATGAAAGCGGAAAGACCCGCCGCATGCAGGAAAGGAGGCAGTTTCTATGTTGATCGGCATCCCCATGGAAGTCAAGCCCCAGGAATTCCGCGTGGCCCTCACCCCCGCCGGTACCGACGCCCTGGTCCGTTCCGGCCACCAGGTGGTGGTCCAGAGCAGCGCCGGACTGGGCAGCGGCTTCTCCGACGAGGAGTACGCCGCCGCCGGCGCCCGGATCTGCGACGACCCGGAGGAGATCTTCCGCATCTCGGACATGATCGTCAAGGTCAAAGAACCCCAGGAAAGCGAATATCCCCTCCTCCGGCCCGGCCAGGTCCTCTTCACCTACCTCCACCTTGCCCCCGACCGGAAGCTGACCCAGGCCATGCTGGAGCGCCGGGTGACGGGTATCGCCTATGAGACCGTCCAGCTCTCCGACGGCTACCTCCCCCTGCTGGCCCCCATGAGCGAGGTGGCAGGCCGCATGTCCATCCAGGCAGGCGCCCGCCTGCTGGAGCAGACCGCCGGCGGCCGTGGCGTCCTGCTGGGGGGCGTTCCCGGGGTGGAGAGCGCCCATGTGGCCGTCATCGGCGGCGGCAACGTGGGCACCAACGCCGTGAAGATGGCCGTGGGTCTGGGCGCCCAGGTGACGGTATTGGACGTGTCCCTGGAGCGTCTCACCTACCTGGACGACCTCTTCCAGGGCCGGGTCACCACCCTGGCCTCCAACCCCTACAACATCGCCAAGGTCACCCGGTGGGCCGACCTGGTGGTGGGCGCCGTCCTCATCCCCGGCGCCATCGCCCCCCGGCTCATCACCGAGGAGATGGTCCGGCAGATGCGCCCCGGCTCGGTCATCATCGACGTGGCGGTGGACCAGGGCGGCATCGTGGAGACCATTGACCACACCACCACCCACCAGGACCCCACCTACGTCAAGCACGGGGTCATCCACTACGCCGTGAGCAACATGCCCGGCGCCGTCCCCCGCACCTCCACCTTCGCCCTCACCAACGCCACCCTGCCCTATATCCGCGCCATCGCCGACCACGGCGCCGAGGAGGCCATGCGCCTCGATCCCGCGCTGCGGAAGGGCCTGAACACCTACATGGGCAAGCTCACCCTGGCCTCCGTGGGCGAGATCCAGGGTCTCCCCTTCACCCCCTCCGAGGAGCTCTTCTGAACCAGCACCCCACGACGTCACACAATATGAAAAGGGACCCGTCGCAGAATTGAAAATTCTGCGACGGGTCCCTTTCTGCGTCTGTGCGATTACTTGCCCAGCTGCTTGGCGATCCTCCCCGGCGAAGTTCCCTCCCCCACGGCATCCGCCGTGGGGGGACCCCCGATTTTATTCTTGTCCGGGGGAAGTGAATCCCCCCGGACGCAAGGCCTTGCCTCCGGCAAGGCGCTTGCACGCGCCGGACGGCGCGGCCCGCCCCATGGGCGGGCGCAGGAGAACTTCGCCGCGCGTGTAAAAAGGGCCGGACACAAAGTGTCCGGCCCTTCCTGCGTTGATGCGATTACTTGCCCAGCTGCTTGGCGATCTCCTCGGCGAAGTTCTCCTGCTTCTTCTCGATGCCCTCGCCCTTCTCGAAGCGAACGGCGTCCTTGAAGGTGATGGTGCCGCCCAGGGCCTTGGCGGAGGAGGCGATATACTGCTCCACGCTCATGCTGTTGTCCTTGACGAACTCCTGCTGCAGCAGGCAGTTCTCGGCGTAGAACTTGTTGAGCTTGCCCATGACGATCTTCTCCCGGACCTGCTCGGGCTTGGAGGCCATCTTGGGATCGTTGGCCATCTGGACCATCATGATCTTCTTCTCCTCGTCCAGCACGTCCTGGGTGACCTGGGTCTTGTCCCAGAAGCGGGGGTTCAGAGCGGCGATCTGCATGGCCACGTCCTTACCGGTGGTCTCCACCTGCTCGGCGGAGAGGCTGGTCTCCAGGTTCACCAGCACGCCGATCTTGCCGCCGGCGTGGATGTAGGGCACGCTGATGCCGTCGGTGAAGAAGGCGAAGCGGCGGACCTTGATGTTCTCGCCGATGACCAGGACCATCTCCTGCTGCTGCTGGGTGACGGTGAGGTCGGTGCCGGCGTACTTGCACTCCATGAGGGCGTCCAGGTCGGCGGGCTTGTTGGCCACGACGGTGGCGGCCACGCCCTTGACGAAGTCCACGAACTTCTCGTTCTTGGCCACGAAGTCGGTCTCGGCGTTGACCTCGACCACCACGCCCACGCCGTCGATGACGCCGGCGTAAGCCATGCCCTCGGCGGCGATGCGGCCGGCCTTCTTCTGGGAAGCGGCCAGGCCCTTCTCACGCAGCAGCTCCACAGCCTTGTCCATGTTGCCGTCGGCCTCGGTGAGGGCCTTCTTGCAGTCCATCATGCCGACGCCGGTCATCTCGCGCAGAGCCTGCACGTCCTTAGCGGAAAAAGCCATATCAATAACCTCCATATTTGTCTTTTCTTCTGTTAAAAAGCGCCCGCCGCGCGCCGGCGGGCGCTCAAAGCCCAGAGTGGGGTGATCAGGCCTCGGTGGTCTCCTCAGCCTTGGCGGCCTCCTCGGCCACGTTGTCCTCGCCCTGCTTGCCCTCCATGATGGCGTTGGCCATGACGGAGGAGATGAGGCGGATGGCGCGGATGGCGTCGTCGTTGCCGGGGATCACGTAGTCGATCTCGTCGGGATCGCAGTTGGTGTCCACGATGGCCACGATGGGGATGTGCAGCTTGCGGGCCTCGTTGATGGCGTTGCGCTCCTTGCGGGGGTCAACCACGAACAGGGCGCCGGGGAGCTTCTTCATCTCGGTGACGCCGCCCAGGTACTTCTCCAGCTTGGCGATCTCGCCCAGGTGCTTCATGACTTCCTTCTTGGGGAGCATGTCGAAGGTGCCGTCCTCCTGCATCTTCTTGAGCTGGTTCAGACGGTCCACACGGCCGCGCATGGTCTTGAAGTTGGTGAGCATGCCGCCCAGCCAGCGGGCGTTCACGTAGTAACCGCCGCAGCGGGCGGCCTCCTCCTTGATGGCCTCCTGGGCCTGCTTCTTGGTGCCCACGAAGAGCAGGGTCTGACCGCCGGCGGAGAGGTCACGGACGAAGTTGTAGGCCTCCTCCAGCTTCTTCACGGTCTTCTGCAGGTCGATGATGTAGATGCCGTTCCGCTCGGTGTAGATGTAAGCGGCCATCTTGGGGTTCCAGCGACGGGTCTGGTGACCGAAGTGGACACCGGCCTCCAGGAGCTGCTTCATAGATACGACTGCCATAGTTTTGTTTCCTCCTTTAATTGTTATTACCTCCACCCCGTTCATCTGCGGCACGTCCACCCCGAAGGGCACCGGACGCCGTATCCCGGACGGTGTGTGTAATACCGTGCCTTTTCGCACAGCTCTGGTATTTTATCACAGCTGTCATGGAATTGCAACTGTTTTTTCCTGTTTTCCGGCTCTTTTCTCAGTCCTTGTCCGGCTCCTCCAGGGCGTCCGGCCCGGTCTCCTCCACCAGGATGATGTCCTCCCCGAACCGGCGCACCGACGACCAGGGGAAGACATGGTCCTTCTCCCGGCCCAGCAGGCCGAAGAGCCGCAGCCGCCCGGGCACCACCAGGGCCTTCACCCGGCCGGTCTCCAGGTCCACCGCCACGTCCCCCACGTAGCCGAAGCGGCTGCCGCCGCTGATGTCGATGACCTCCTTGTCCCGCAGCTCGGAGACGGTGCTCTCCATCTCCAGCCCCCCTTTCCGGCGGGTATCCCGCTCCCTGCCACCCTATGCGGCGGCAGTCGGCGGTATGCCCCTCACAGGTCCCGGCGGATCTGCTTGAGGGCGCTCTTCTCCAGCCGGGAGACCTGGGCCTGGGAGATGCCCACCTCGGCGGAGACCTCCATCTGGGTCTTGCCCTGGAAGAACCGCAGGTCCAGGATGTGCCGCTCCCGCTCCGAGAGCCGGTCGATGGCCTCCCGGAGGGCGATGTGCTCCAGCCAGCGCTCGTCGGTGTTCTTGGCGTCCTTCACCTGGTCCATGACGCAGATGGTGTCCCCCTCGTGGTCGTACACCGGCTCGTAGAGGCTCACCGGGTCCACGATGGCGTCCAGAGCGGCCACCACCTCCTCCCGCTTCACCCCCATGGCAGCGGCGATCTCCTCCACACTGGGCTCCCGCTGGTGCTCAGAGAGGAACTGCTCCTTGGTCTGGAGCACCTTGTAGGCCGTGTCCCGCATGGACCGGGACACCCGCATGGCGCTGTTGTCCCGGAGGTAGCGGCGGATCTCCCCGATGATCATGGGCACGCCGTAGGTGGAAAAGCGCACGTCCAGATCCACGTTGAAGTTGTCGATGGCCTTGATGAGGCCGATGCACCCCACCTGAAAGAGGTCGTCGGCGTTTTCCCCCCGGTTGTGGAAGCGCTGGATCACCGAGAGGACCAGCCGCAGATTGCCGGCGATGAGCTCCTCCCGGGCCGCCATGTCCCCGGCCTTGGTCCGCCGGAGCAGCTCCAGGGTCTCCTCGTTTTTCAATACCTTCAGCTTGGCGGTGTTGACGCCGCAGATCTCTACCTTTCCCTGCAAACCGGCTGACCTCCCCGCACTGTACTGCTATCAGTATCTCCAGCGCGGGGTGGTCCATACCCCGGGGAAAGGGGCTATATTTTTTATCGTGGGACGGTTTTCGATGGATTTTTGCCGCCCTGCGTCACAGCATCCGCAAGATCTCCTTCTTGAGCCGGGAGATGATCCGCTTCTCCAGCCGGGAGATGTAGGACTGGGAGATGCCCAGCAGGTCGGCCACCTCCTTCTGGGTCCGCTCCGGCCGGCCGTCCAGGCCGAAGCGGAGGGTGATGATCCTCCGCTCCCGGTCGGAGAGCTTCTCCAGAGCCAGGGAGAGGAGCTGCCGGTCCACGTCGTCCTCAATGGGCTTCATCACCAGGTCGTTCTCCGTCCCCAGGATGTCGGAGAGCAGCAGCTCGTTGCCGTCCCAGTCGGTGTTCAGGGGCTCGTCGAAGGAGACCTCCGTCTTCTGGTTGGCCGTCTTCCTGAGATACATGAGGATCTCGTTTTCGATGCACCGGCTGGCGTAGGTGGCCAGCTTGATGTTCTTGGCCGGCTTGTAGGTCCCCACCGCCTTAATGAGGCCGATGGTGCCGATGGAGATGAGGTCCTCGATGTTGATGCCCGTGTTCTCGAACCGCCGGGCGATGTAGGCCACCAGCCGCAGGTTGTGCTCGATGAGGGTCTCCCGGGCCCCCGCCTCCCCCCGCTCCAGCCGCAGCAGGACCTCGGCCTCCGCCTCCCGGTCCAGGGGAGCGGGCAGGGTGTCGCTCCCGCCGATGTACATGATCTTCCCCGGCAGGCACAGCCCCAGCCGGGCCAGCAGCCGCCACAGGAGGGCCCGCCCCCGGGCCGTCGTCGTCGTCATTTTACCCATCGTCCCCTTCCAACCTTCTGTCTACGCCTCCATGGCGCCCACCAGGGCGCTGTAAACACCGCCGTCGGAGAGCCGGGTGGGCGAGAGGGCCGCCAGCACCCCCCGGTACGCCCGCTCTCCCACCCTGACCTCATCCAGCCGCACCGCCAGCAGCAGGCCGCACTCCACCCCCACCGCCTGGTAAGGGAGGAGCCGGAAGCGGCCGTTTCCCTCCATCCTGGCCAGGGCGCCCACCGGATCCCGGAGCTCCGCTTCGCCCAGTCGGCATGGCAGGAGCGGGGCCGCCTTTTCCCCCTCCACGATCAATACCCCCCGGCCGGTGGCCGGGTCGGTGAGGGTGTTGCCCGTGTCCAGCAGGGCGGTGACCGTCACCTGCCGTCCCTCCAGGGTGAGCACCGCCTCCACCAGCTCCCGGCTGCCGTGACCGGCACTGCGCCGGAAGACCAGGGAGGCGGCGGCATAGCACCCGGCGGCGGACAGGAGGAGGACCCCCAGGTCCACATGGGGAGAGAGGACGCCCCGCTCCAGGCCCACCCCCCGGGCGCCCAGCAGGCTGAGGGCCAGCACCCCGCCTCCCAGGGCGCAGGAGAGAGCCAGAAAGGCCAGGAAGCTGCGCAGGAGCCGCCGCCCGCCCCCAAAGGCAAGGAGGGCCATGGCCCCGGCCACGGCCAGCTCCACGGCGGGGTGGGTGAGAAAGCCCAGACCCGGCAGAAAGACGGCGCAGGCGTAGGCCGCCCCCAGAACGGCCCCCAGGGCCATACGGGGGCGGCAGAGCACCGCCCCGGACAGCCGTGCCGCCCCCAGCAGCAGCAGGTAGTCCACGATCAGATTGAGCAGAAACAGGGAGTCTATGTAGACGACGGTCACGGCCATCCCTCCTTCGGGTCCGGAGACCAGCAGGGATATTATAGGGCTTGCCCGGCACAAAAAAGGTCAAACCGGGGCCGGGGCAAAAAGAGACCCCGGGACCGCTTTGCGGTCTCAGGGTCGGAAACGCATTTGAACTTACAGCTCGGCCAGCGCCTCGTCCACGGCCTCCAGGGTCCGGGCCAGGTCCTGCCGGGTGTGGGCGGCGGAGACGAACATGGCCTCGAACTGGGCGGGGGCCAGGTAGACGCCCCGCTCCAGCATGCCCTTGAAGTAGCGGGCATACCGGCCCACGTCGCTGCCCTTGGCGTCCACGAAGGTGGTGACGGCGTTGGGAGTGAAGAAGGGGGCCGCCAGGGAGCCGATCTGGTTGACGGCCACGCCGGCGTGGTGCCGCTCCGCCGCCTCCCGCATGCCGTCGGCCAATTCTTTCGCCAGGGCGCCGATGTAGTCATAGACCTCGGGGTGGGCCTTCAGGTACCGGAGCTGGGCAAGGCCCGCGGCCATGGCCACGGGGTTTCCTGAGAGGGTGCCCGCCTGGTACACCGGGCCGCAGGGGGCCACCTGCTCCATGAGGGCACGGCTGCCGCAGTAGGCGCCCACCGGCAT
>CALWYC010000002.1 GCA_944385655.1 uncultured Intestinimonas sp.
TCGGTATAGAGGTCCTCCAGGCCGTCCATGCGCAGGGACTTCACCGGCAGCTCCAGGGAGCGGATGGCCTTCATCAGGGCGCCCTCGAAGGAGTTGCCGATGGCCATGACCTCGCCGGTGGCCTTCATCTGGGTGCCCAGGGTGCGGCTGGCGGTGGTGAACTTGTCGAAGGGCAGGCGGGGGATCTTCAATACACAATAATCAAGCGTCGGTTCAAAACAGGCCGTCGTCTTGCCGGTCACCGCGTTGGGGATCTCGTCCAGGGTGTAGCCCAGGGCGATCTTGGCGGCCACCTTGGCGATGGGGTAGCCGGTGGCCTTGGAAGCCAGAGCGGAGGAGCGGCTGACGCGGGGGTTGACCTCGATGACGGCGTACTCATAGCTGTCGGGGTTGAGGGCCAGCTGGACGTTGCAGCCGCCCTCGATCTTCAGGGCGGAGATGATGTCCAGGGAGGCGGAGCGGAGCATCTGGTACTCCTTGTTGGCCAGGGTCTGGGTGGGGGCCACCACGATGGAGTCGCCGGTGTGGACGCCCACGGGGTCGATGTTCTCCATGGAGCAGATCTGGATGACGTTGCCGGCGGAGTCCCGCATGACCTCGAACTCGATCTCCTTCCAGCCGGCGATGGAGCGCTCGATGAGGACCTGGCCCACCCGGGAGAGGTGGATACCCCGGTCGGCGATCTCCCGGAGGGAGGGCTCGTCGTAGGCGATGCCGCCGCCGGTGCCGCCTAGGGTGTAGGCGGGGCGGACGATGACGGGGTAGCCGATGGAATTTGCGAAATTCACGGCGTCCTCCACGCTCTCCACCACGTCGGAGGTGACGCAGGGCTGGCCGATCTCCTCCATGGCGTCCTTGAAGCCCTGGCGGTCCTCCGCCTTCCGGATGGACTCAGGGCTGGTGCCCAGCAGCTTCACGTTGTACTCGGCCAAGATACCCTGCTCATGGAGGTTCATGGCCAGGTTGAGGCCGGTCTGACCGCCCAGGGTGGGCAGGATGGAGTCGGGCCGCTCCTTCTGGATGACCTGGGTCACCGAGGCGATGTTCAGGGGCTCGATATAGACGTGGTCGGCGATGTCCTTGTCGGTCATGATGGTGGCGGGGTTGGAGTTGACCAGCACCACCTCCACGCCCTCTTCCTTCAGGGCCCGGCAGGCCTGGGTGCCGGCGTAGTCGAACTCGGCGGCCTGTCCGATGACGATGGGGCCGGAGCCCAGCACCAGTACCTTTTTGATATTGGGATTCTTGGGCATTACCAGGCGCCTCCTTCCATCCGGCGAACGAACCGGTCAAAGAGATATTCGGTGTCCTTGGGCCCGGGGCTGGCCTCGGGGTGGAACTGTACGGTGTAGACGTTGCCGTTGGCGTAGCGCAGGCCCTCCACGCTGCCCTCGTTGACGTTGATGTGGGAGACCTGGGCCACCTCGGGCTTCACGCTCTCGGCGGTGACCACATACCCGTGGTTCTGGCTGGTGATGAACACCCGGCCGGCGTCCAGATCCTTCACCGGGTGGTTGGCGCCCCGGTGGCCGAAGCGCATCTTCCGGGTCTGGGCGCCGGTGGCCAGAGCCATGAGCTGGTGGCCCAGGCAGACGGCGAAGATGGGGATGCCGGAGGCGTAGAGCTCCTGGATCTCGGCGATGATGGCCACGTTGTCGGCGGGATCGCCGGGGCCGTTGGAGAGCATCACGCCGTCGAACTTCCCGGAAAGGATCTCCACGGCGGTGGTGTGGGCGGGGAACACAGTGACCTCACAGCCCCGCGCCTGGAGGCAGCGGATCATGTTCTCCTTGACGCCGAAGTCCATCAGGGCCACCCGCAGCTTCTGCCGGGGGATGGAGGGATAGACCTGGACCTCCTCCCTGCTCACCCGCTCCACGGTGCCCTGGACCCGGTAGGCCTTGATAGGCTCCAGCAGCTCCTGGATAGAAAAATGCTCCGCACAGGTGATCATACCGTTCATGGTACCCTGACTGCGGAGTATACGGGTGATGGCACGGGTGTCCACGCCCTGGATGCCCGTGATGCCGTGTTCTTTTAGATAGTCGTCCAGATCGCCCTCGCAGCGGAAATTACTGCCCCGCCGGGAGAGATGCCGCACCACAAAGGCCTCGCCCCAGGGGCGGGAGGACTCGTTGTCTTCCGAATTGACGCCGTAATTGCCGATGAGGGGATAGGACATCACGATGCCCTGCCCGGCGTAGGAGGGGTCGGTGAGGATCTCCTGGTAGCCCACCATGGAGGTGTTGAACACCATCTCGCAGATCCGGTCCGCCGTGGAGCCGATGCTCTCCCCTGTAAAGGTCATGCCGTTTTCCAGGATCAAGGTCGCCTTCATCTATCACAGCCCGCCTTTCTCTTCCAGTTTATCCGTTCGATTTTAACCCAAAACCATGTCCTTGACAACTCCATTTTTCTCCACCTCAGGCAAAAACGTGGTTTTGGACAAAATATACCAATAATACGCCCGTTTCCACGGTCATTCCGCATGATATACCTAGAAAATGTGCAGATAACCTAATTATTTTTTAGATTCATCCCGCAGGCGTCAGGTCGATCACCACCAGCTCCGGCGGGTTGAAGAGCCGGGGCACCCGGGTGGACTCCCGGGCCAATCCACGGCTGACGATGAGGGTGGCCTCCCCCAGCTCGTACCGGCCGCCGGCGAAGGCGGGGAAAAAGCCCTGATTGGGGGCCAGGAGCCCGTTGAGGAGGAAGGGGATGCGCCACTGTCCCCCGTGGGCGTGACCGGCCAGGATGAGGTCGAAGCCCTGACCCTCGTAGGCGCTGGTCCGCTCCGGTCGGTGGGTAAGGAGGATGGAGAACCCCTCCCCCGCCGCCCCACGGGCGGCGCCGGAGAGCTGCGCCTGCCAGACGTCTGTCCCGACCGCCGGATCGTCGATGCCGCAGATGTGGAGAGGCTGCCCCTGGAAAACCACGGTCTGCCCCTCCCCTTCCAGCACGGTGACGCCGCTCTCCGCGATGCGGGCTTTCATCTCCTCCGCACGACCGCTCCAGAACTCGTGGTTGCCGGTCACATAAAAGGTGGGATAGGCCCGGCCCAGAGCCTCGATGACGGTCCAGGCGTTCTCCTCCGGCAGAGCCGGGTCGTCGTCCAGAATGTCGCCTCCCAGCAGCACCAGATCAGGGTGCTGTTCCTCCACCATGTCCAGCAGCTCCCGCTGACCCTCACCGTAGTCGCAGGCGTGGAGGTCGGTGAGCAGCACCAGCCGGACGGACTGGGAGACCTTGTCGGACTCCACCGTGTAGTGCCGCAGGGTGAGGCGGGTATTGAGGGCGGCAGCTGCCGCCGCGATGGCCGCTGCTGCCGGCAGCAGGATGCGCAGGTGCTTTTTCTTCATGGGGACCTCCGGCCAGGTTGGGATGTGAGCTTATTGTATCACAGTCAGCACGACATGAAAAGGGCCGGGAATAAAGTGCCTCCTCCCTGCGCATACTGTTCAGACTACCAAACGCTTGGGAGGTCCTGCTCATGGTCATCGGCGTGGTGCGCACCGTCATCCTCTACCTGCTCATCATTCTGGGCATCCGGCTCATGGGCAAGCGCCAGGTGGGCGAGCTGGAGCCCTCGGAGCTGGTGCTGGATCTCATCATCGCCGACCTGGCCGCCGTGCCCATGCAGGACTTCGGCATCCCCCTGCTCTCCGGCGTGCTCCCCATTCTCACCCTGCTCTGCCTCACCATGATCCTATCGGTGCTCACCATGCGCAGCGTCCGGTTCCGGGCGGTGCTCTGCGGCCGGCCCAGCGTCATCGTCAAGGACGGCAAGGTGGACCAGCGGGAGATGCGCCGCAACCGCTTCACCGTGGACGAGCTCCACGAGGAGCTCCGTGCTCAGGGCATCACCGACCTCAACACCGTCAAATACGCCATCCTGGAGACCAGCGGCCGGGTGTCCGTCCTGCCCAAGGCCGCCGAACAGCCGGTGACCGCCGGACAGATGGGCCTCACCCCCCAGGAGCCCGGCCTGCCGGTGGTGCTCATCAATGACGGCCGGCTCATGGAAAAGGCCCTCAGGGCCCAGGGACTGGACCGGAACTGGCTGGAACAACGGCTGGCTGAGCACGGCGTGTGCTCGCCCTCCCAGGTCTTCCTGCTCACCGTGGACGAGGCGGGGAGCGTCTGCTTCGTGGCCCGGGAGGCGGTGTGACATGCGGCGCCTCTGGCTCTCCCTGGCCCTCTTGGGCCTGATCTTCGCCGCCACCGTGGGCAACTCCCTCTACCTCAGGCACCTCACCGAAACCATCACCGGACTGCTGGAGGAGGCCCAGGTCCAGGCCCAGGAAGAAGACTGGGAGGCGGCGGCAGCCCTCACCGAAGAGGCGCTGGAGCACTGGCAGGACCGGGAGCTCTACCTCTACACCACCCTGCGCCACGCCGACACCGACGAGGTCTACACCAGCTTCCGGGAGGTGGAGGGCTTTCTCCGCACCCGGGAGCCCCAGGAGTACGCCGCCTCCAACGCCCGGCTCATCGCCCGGCTGGAGCTGGTGGCCTCCATGGAGCAGTTCAGCCTGCAAAACCTGCTGTGATCCAAGGAAGATCTTGGGCTGTATGCACATGTTTTCCTTGTTTTTCTCCCCCTCCCTTGTCAGATTGTTGGATCGCCGATATAATTGAATGGTCAACTGGCGGCACATCGCCGCCCCGCAGCCGGACGGTCTTCCGGGACGATCTGACAAGGAGGTTTTTCCATGATCCAGGAGGTCTACGATTTTCTGAAAACGTGCCGCACCTATTATCTGGCCACGGTGGACGGCGATCAGGCCCGGGTACGGCCCTTCGGCACCGTCGACATCTTTGACGGCCGCCTCACCATCCAGACCGGCCGGTCCAAGGACGTGGCCAAGCAGATGCTGGCCAACCCCAAGGTGGAGCTGTGCGCCTTCGACGGCGACCGCTGGCTCCGGGTGGCCGCCTCCGCCGTGGAGGACCCCCGTCTGGAGGCCCAGGAGCACATGCTGGACGCTTACCCCCACCTGAAGGCCCGCTACCAGCCGGGGGACGGCAACACCATCATCTTCGCCCTGGAGCAGGTCACCGCCACCTTCTCCTCCTTTACCGAGCCCCCCAGGACCCTCCGTTTCTGACCCCTCTTGTCACTTTTTGGCGAAGGGAGTATAATCGGAGTGGGCCCGGGCCGTCCCGGCGCCACTAACAGGAAAAGAGGAGATCAAATGGAACAGCATCACCCCACCCTGCGCCGTATGGCGGCCGGAGCTCTGGCCGCTGTCATGCTGGTCGGCTGCGCCGGCGTCACCGCCTTCGCCGCTGAGGACGATGCCTTCACCCTTGGCATCTACTCCACCACCGACATGCACGGCAAGTGCTACGATCTCAACCCCATCGACGGCAAGGAAGTGAAAAACAGCTACCTGAAGGTGGCCACCGCCATGAAGGAAGAGCGGGCGGCCATGGATGGCACCATCCTCATCGACAACGGCGACATCATCCAGGGCAGCTCCATCATCAGCTACAACATGAACATGGAGGGCGGCGTGGACAACCCCATGGCCATCTGCCTCCGGTACATCGGCTACGACGCCTTCGTCCCCGGCAACCACGAGTTCAACTTCGACATGGAGACCCAGCAGCTCTTCTATGATCTCCTGGCCGACGACACCGGCAAGTACCCCGGCACGCCGGTGGACGCCATCTGCGCCAACTACATCAACATCGAGACTCAGGAGCCCAATATGACCCCCTACAAGGTCATGACCTTCGACGTGGGCGGCAAGGAGTTCAAGGTGGGCATCCTGGGCTTCGAGAATGTCAACGTCCCCAACTGGGACCTGCCTACCCACTATGAGGGCTCCGACTTCGTCCACAAGGACAACACCGACCGGACCTACGCCTACGAGTGGGTGAACTACTGGCAGAAGGCCCTCCGCGAGGACGAGGGCTGCGACTTTGTCATCGTCTCCTGCCACTCCGGCGAGGACAGCGGCCTGGTGGGCGCCGGCGACGGCGACGTCATCGACACCGGCAAGACCGACTTCTCCCCTGAGAACCAGGTCCGGCACCTGGTGGAGAACACCACCGGCATCGACATGGTCATCGCCGGCCATAACCACACCGTGGGCGTCACCGAGATGAAGAATGTCGACGGCCAGACCGTCCCCTGCGTCAACGGCGGCACCTCCACCCTGACCAAGACCGTGGTCACCATCGCCGCCGACGGCACCTTCACCATCGGCGAGAGCCAGAACCTGGACCTCACCGGCTATGAGAACGACGCCGGCCTCAAAGAGCTCATGCAGCCCTACTACGACCGGACCCTCCCCTTCATCACCGAGCAGATCGGTACCCTCTCCGGCGACTGGGACGCCGAGACCGACCTCTTCCACGTCCAGAGCGACACCATGAACCTGGTCCACGAGGCCCAGCTGTGGGCCACCGGCGCGGACCTGTCCCTGGCCTCCCCCGTGGCCAACAAGGACTTCTGCATCGGCCAGCTGCTGGGTGACGCTGAGAGCGCCCCCATCAGCCTGAAGGACTGCTACTCCTTCTATAAGTACGACAACAACCTCATCTACATGATCCAGATGACCGGCAAGCAGATCAAGGACTGGCTGGAGGACTGCACCAAGGACTTCACCGTGGAGGCCGACGGCACCATCACCGGCGGCGGCTTCGGCACCGACCAGCTCTACGGTCTGGACTATGACATCTACATGGGCAACCCCGAGGGCAGCCGCATCGTGAACCTGAGCTATCAGGGCCAGCCCGTCACCGACGACCAGACCTTCAAGGTGGCCCTCAACTCCTACCGCCTGTCCGCCAACGCCGCCGGCGATGAGTTCGGCTGGTACGCCGTCACCGGCATCACCATGGGGACCGACGCCGTGCTGTGGGACGGCTCCGTCTCCGAGCAGTTCGGCTCCATCGGCGGCTCCGTCACCCTGGTCATCGCCGAGTACATCAAGGCCATGACCGCCGAGGGCAAGGACATCACTCCCCCTGAGGCCAAGAGCCATTGGACCCTCAACGCCGGCACCTCCCCCGCCGCCGACACCGTGACCCGTCAGGCCTTTGTGGAGAAGCTGTATGACGCCATCGTGGGCGACGCCTCCGTGGAGGTCTCCCCCGCCGCCTTCACCGACGTGGCCGACAGCTTCGCCGTGGACTGGGCCGCCGACCAGGGCATCGTCTCCGGCGACGGCACCGGCAAGTTCCTGCCCGACCAGGCCATCACCCGTGAGCAGGCCGCTATCATGCTCATGAACGCCGCCACCGCCCTGGAGAAGGGCCCCACCGGCGCCTGGGCCGTTCAGATCCCCTACGCCGACGCCGCCTCTATCTCCGATTGGGCCGCTGACGGCGCCATGTGGAACGTCATCGCCCAGTACATCGCCGTGGGCGAGAACAACCTCTTCAACCCCCAGGGCACCCTCACCGCCGCCGAGGCCGACGCCATGATCGCCGCCCTCACCGCCGCCGAGGCCTGAGCCCATCGCAGCATCCCAAAAGAAAAAAGGTATGGCCCGGACGACTGTCCGGGCCATACCTTTTTGTAGAAAGGGCGAGGTACGCCGGTTTTCAGCGTACGCTCGCTCTTTTTGGATCGTAGTCAGCGGGATGGGCGTTATTTGCTCTCCAACAGCTTGTTGAGCTCCTCCATGAAGGTGCCGATGTCCTTGAACTGCCGGTAGACCGAGGCGAAGCGCACATAGGCCACCTCGTCCACGTCCTTGAGCTTCTCCATCACCAGCTCGCCGATGACCGAGGAGCTGACCTCCCGCTCCATGTCGTTCTGGAGGGCCTGCTCGATCTCACCGGCGATCTCCTCCAGCTTGGCCATGGGCACCGAGCGCTTCTCGCAGGCCTTGAGCATGCTCCCCAGCAGCTTGTCCTTGTCGAAGGTCTGGCGGCTGCCGTCCTTCTTGATGACCACCAGGGGGAGGCTCTCCATGGTCTCATAGGTGGTGAACCGCTTGTGGCACTCCAGGCACTCCCGCCTGCGCCGGATGCTGGCGCCCTCGTCCGAGGGCCGGGAATCCACGACCTTGCTCTCCAGATTGCCGCAGAACGGGCATTTCATGGCTACCGCCTCCTTGATCCTGACCGGGTCAAAACTTCTTATGGAGGCATTATACCACAGTTCCCAGTGATATGGTATAGTATTTTGAAAAACTTGGGGCGGTGAGCAGCAAAAATCCCCTCTTTCGGAAAAAGTATGTATAGACCGGGGCGGACCATGCCATACTATCCTCAGAGCGCAGGGAGAGACCGGGCGGCTCTGCCCCTCCCCTGCCAGCCGGAAAAGAGGTGATCACACCATGAAGGACGAGCAGAAGCCCACCCGTACCGAGCCCCAGGCCCGGAAGGAGGACCAGCCTGCCCAGAACCGGGGCAAGAAGGAGCAGAAGAAGTCCGAGCAGACCCGCTCCTGAATCAGACATACGCATACGATGAGAGGCGCCGGAGCATCCTGTTCCGGCGCTTCTCTTTTTCATGCGCCCTCACCGCCGTTCCACCGTCGGCATAGACTGGGGTGGAGGTCATGAGCATGATGAATTTTTCTCCCCGCAAGTCCATGGACGCCGCTGAGTACGCGGCGTCTCTCCGGGCCGGTCAGGGGTACTGTGAGCCGGAGGAAGCCCGGACCGACGGCGTGCGCTGCTGTCACTATGGCCGGCCGCCCGTCTGTCCTCCGCCTCGGCCCAACTGCTGCTGTCCGCCCGTCCCCGAGTGCCGCTGCTGCTGCCCCGGTCCCCAAGGCCCCACCGGCCCCACTGGCCCTGTTGGTCCCACGGGTATGACAGGCGCTACCGGCGCCACGGGCCCCACCGGCCCGTCTGACGGCCCTACGGGTCCCACCGGCCCTACGGGTCCCACGGGTCCCACCGGTCCCACGGGCCTCAGCGGCCCAACTGGCCCCACTGGTCCCACCGGTCCCACCGGCCCTACGGGTCCCACCGGTCCCACCGGCCCTACGGGTCCCACCGGCTCCACTGGTCCCACCGGTCCCACGGGTCCCACCGGTCCTACGGGTCCCACCGGTCCTACTGGTCTCAGTGGTCCCACTGGTCCTACCGGTCCCACCGGTCCTACTGGTCTCAGTGGTCCCACTGGTCCTACCGGTCCCACCGGTCCTACTGGTCTCAGTGGTCCCACTGGTCCTACCGGTCCCACCGGCCCTACCGGTCCCACCGGCCCCACCGGCAGAGTACAGACCGCCAGCGCCGTGGCGACGCTCCCCAGCAACGCAACGCTGTCCGACGTGATCAACCAGTTCAACAGTCTGGTCCAGTCCCTGCAAAACGCCGATATCCTCAGCGAAAGCTGATTTTCCGGTATACACAACGCGCGCATCGCCTTTTGGCGATGCGCGCGCTGCCATTCTCTGCTCCCTAGGTCAGCCCTTGGCTGCCCGGTTGATGGCGGAGAGGATGCCCTTCAGAGGGGCCAGGTTGATGTTGTGGCTCATGCCCACGCCGAACCAGTCCCTGCCGTCCTGGTCCTGGAGGTGGATGTAGGCCACAGCCTGGGAGTCGGAGCCCTGCTTGATGGCGTGCTCCTTGTAGTCCACGAAGGTGAACCGGTCCATCTTCTGACCGTGGATGGCGTTGAAGAAGGCGTCGATGGGGCCGTTGCCCGAGCCCTGGACCTGGAAGACCGTGTCGGTGTGCCGGAGGGTACCGGCAAAGGTGACGTGGGAGTGACCCTCCTCGTCGGTGAACTCGGCGAAGGAGTGCCGCACCAGCTCATAGGGCTTGACAGCGTCGATGTAGTTCTCCTGGAAAAGCTGGAAGATCCGCTCCGGCTTGAGCTCGGTGCCCACCCGGTCGGTCTCCACCTGGACGATGTGGCCGAACTCGGGGTGCATGGCCTTGGGCAGGTCGAAGCCGAAGTTGTGCTGCATGACGAAGGCAGCGCCGCCCTTGCCGGACTGGGAATTGATGCGGATGATGGGCTCGTACTCCCGGCCCACGTCGGCGGGATCGATGGGCAGATAGGGGATCTCCCACTTGTCGCTGTGGCTCTCCTCCATGTACTGGGTGCCTTTGTTGATGGCGTCCTGGTGAGAGCCGGAGAAGGCGGTGAAGACCAGCTCGCCGGCGTAGGGCTGCCGCTCCCCCACCTTCATCTTGGTGCAGCGCTCATACATCTCCTTGATCTTGTTGATGTTGGAGAAGTCCAGCTTGGGGTCCACGCCCTGGATGTACATGTTCATGGCCAGGGTGACCATGTCCACGTTGCCGGTGCGCTCGCCGTTGCCGAAGAGGGTGGCCTCGATGCGCTCGGCGCCGGCCAGCATGCCCATCTCGGCGGTGGCCACGCCCTCGCCCCGGTCGTTGTGGGGGTGGAGGGAGATGATGGCGCAGTCCCGGCTGGGCAGCTTAGAGATGAAGTACTCGATCTCATCGGCAAAGTAGTTGGGCATGCAGTTCTCCACGGTGGTGGGCAGATTCAGGATGACCTTGCTCTCCGGGGTGGCGTGGAGGTGCTCCAGCACTGCCTGGCAGATCTCAGCGGCATAGTCCATCTCGGTGCCCATGAAGGACTCGGGAGAGTACTCATAGCGGAGGTTCATGCCCTGCTCCAGCATGGGCTTGCTCATCTCGTAGATGAGGTCGGCGGCATCGGTGGCGATCTTGGTGATGCCGTCCATGTCCATGTGGAAGACCACCTTCCGCTGGAGGGTGGAGGTGGAGTTGTAGAAGTGAAGGATGACGTTCTTGGCGCCCTGGATGGCCTCGAAGGTCTTCTTGATGAGGTGGGGCCGGGCCTGGACCAGGACCTGGATGGTCACGTCGTCGGGGATGTGGCCGCCCTCGATGAGCTCCCGGCAGATCTCGTACTCTGTCTCAGAGGCCGAGGGGAAACCGATCTCGATCTCCTTGACCCCGATGTCCACCAGGGTATGGAAGTACTCCAGCTTCTCCTGCAGGTTCATGGGGTCCACCAGGGCCTGGTTGCCGTCCCGCAGGTCCACCGAGCACCAGATGGGGGGCTGGGTGATCTCCTTGTCAGGCCAGGTGCGGCGCTCCATTTTCAGCGGGACGAAGGGGATATACTTGCTCATGGGATCTTTGATCATGTGGGTCATCCTCCTTATGATTGAGATGGTCTGCTGCGCGGGGGCGCACAATGGCAAACGAAAACGCCCCCGACCTCTGCGGTCAGGGGCGTATGATCATACGCGGTACCACCCTGCTTCGACCGCCGGTCACCCGTGCGGTCCTCGTCGGCCTCCAACAAGGCCCCGGCCGGTAACGCGGCCACGCGTCCCTCCCTACTGCGCCGGCGGCGGTTCCGGAGAGCGGCTCAGGGATCAGTATCCACCTGCATCCACCGTACCGGTTCGCACCGCCCACCGGCTCTCTGAACGGGTCATGCAGGTCTTCTTCCCCTCATTGCTTTTATGGACTACATTGTAGAAGATTCCCGCCCGGTTGTCAAGCACAAAAAATTCATATTTTTTCTCTTTCATTTTGGGGCAAAATAAGGTATAGTGTGACCAGAGCGGTCTGGGCGGTGCTGTGGACCCGTCCGGACCCACGTGTTAAGATTGGAGTGATGATCGTTGGATTACAATGATTTTTACCAAAATGAGCGCCGGCGGGAGCAGGGCCAGCTGACAGAGTCCTTGCCCTCCTATACCGCCAAGACCTTTTTGTGGATGTTCCTGGGTCTGCTGACCACCTTCGGCGTGGCGGTGGGCGGCTATGTGAGCGGCCTCACCATCTACGCCTTCCTCAGTATCCCCGCCTTCCATATGATCGTCCTGGTGGCCGAGCTGGCGGTGGTCCTGGTCCTCAGCGCCCGCATCCACAAGCTGTCGGTACCCATGGCCACCGTTCTCTTCTTCGCCTACGCAGCCCTGACCGGCGTGGTCTTCTCCACCCTCTTCTGGATCTTTGACCTCTCCAGCCTGGTGCTGGTCTTCGCCGTCACCGCCCTCTACTTCGGCGCCCTGTCCCTCTTCGGCTACTTTACCAAGACCGACCTCACCCGCCTGCGCCCCATCCTCATGGGCGGCCTTATCTTCCTGGTCCTCTTCGGCCTTCTCTCCCTCTTCTTCCCCATTTTCTCCGGACTGGAGCGGATCTATTGCCTCGCCGGCATCGCCATCTTCCTGGGCCTCACCGCCTATGACACCCAGCGCATCCGGGACTATTACTTCGCCTATGCCCACGACGGCCAGATGGCGCAGAAGGCCTCCATCTTCTCCGCCCTCCAGCTCTATCTGGACTTCATCAACCTCTTCCTCTACCTCCTCCGCTTCATGGGGAAAGGCAAGCGCTGAGCCCTTTGGGGACGGCCATTCGGCCGTCCCCAAATTTTTTCGCTTTTCGGGAAAAATGTGCTTGACATTTTGCGCAGACCTGATATAATAACATTCGTGCTCACGAGAGAGTACAAGAAATAGCGGGATTGTGTAAGGGTAGCACGACAGACTCTGACTCTGTTTGTGAGGGTTCGAATCCTTCTCCCGCTGCCAAAAAGAGCAAGCGCAGAGCGCTTGCTCTTTTTATTTTTTCTCGCACAGCCAAAAGAGAAATGCGGACCCGCAAAAACGGGTCCGCATTTTCTTTTGAGAGAGAGGAGGAGGTTTGGGTCGTGGTCCCTGACCACGTTCTTATTCTACCACCTCCCGGAGCGGCAGGCATGGACAAATCATAAATAACCTGTAAACAAACGATGAACAGTCCCGCTCACACCATCAGCTCGAAAATATCCTCCTGGACGGAGCGGAAGTTCCCCTCCTCCAGCCACTGCCGGACCTGCTCAAACAGGGCGGGCTGAAGCTCCGGCCGGGTCAGCTCCTCCGGCAGGGCGTCCATCAGGCGGTACTCCGCCATCTCACTGTCCGCGGGGAGCGCCCCGGTCTCCCACACGTCGGCAAAGAAGATCGCCCCGAAGGAGGGGTCCTCCCCCTCCCGGAATACGCCGTAGGCCGCCACCGGCTCCAGCTGGCACTCAGTGACGCCGGTCGCCGCCCGCAGGGTCCGGGCGGCGGTCTCGTGGATGTCCTCTCCGGGCGTCCGGTCTCCGCCAGGCAGCTCCCAGGTCTGGCGGTCTCTGCGGCGGCACAGGAGCCACTTCTCCCCTGCCCTGGCGCAGACGACCGCGCACTTCAGATCGCTGTCCAGAGCCTGGTCATAAAAACGGATCTCCATCTCGCCCATCCTCAGTTCAGGAAGTCCTTGAGCTTCTTGCTCCGGCTGGGATGGCGGAGCTTCCGCAGGGCCTTGGCCTCGATCTGGCGGATGCGCTCACGGGTGACGTTGAACTCCTTGCCCACCTCTTCCAGGGTGCGGGTGCGGCCGTCCTCCAGGCCGAAGCGCAGCTTGAGGACCTTCTCCTCCCTGGGGGTGAGGGTGTCCAGCACGTCGATGAGCTGCTCCTTGAGGAGGGTGTAGCTGGCGGCCTCGGAAGGCTCGGAAGCGTCCTCGTCGGGGATGAAGTCGCCCAGGTGGGAGTCCTCCTCCTCGCCGATGGGGGTCTCCAGGCTCACGGGCTCCTGGGCGATCTTCAGGATCTCCCGGACCTTGTCCACGGGCATATTCATCTCCTCGGAGATCTCCTCGGGGCTGGGGTCGTGACCCAGCTCCTGGAGGAGCTGCCGGGAGACCCGGATGACCTTGTTGATGGTCTCCACCATATGGACGGGGATGCGGATGGTGCGGGCCTGGTCGGCGATGGCCCGGGTGATGGCCTGCCGGATCCACCAGGTGGCGTAGGTGGAGAACTTGTAGCCCTTGGTGTAGTCGAACTTCTCCACGGCCTTGATGAGGCCCAGGTTGCCCTCCTGGATGAGGTCCAGGAAGAGCATGCCCCGGCCCACATAGCGCTTGGCGATGGAGACCACCAGACGGAGGTTGGCCTCGGCCAGGCGCTGCTTGGCCGCCTCGCCCCGCTTGATGGCCCGTTTGATCTCCTTCTCCTCCTCGGGGGTGAGGACGATCTCCTCCCCCTTGGCCTTGGCCCGCTCGATCTCCTCCATGCGCTCCTTGGCGGCGTCGCCGGCCCCCATGTCCTGGGCCAGGCGGACCTCCTCGTCGGGAGAGAGCAGGTTCACCTTGCCGATCTCCTTGAGGTACATGCGCACCGGGTCGTCGATGCCGAAGGAGTCCACCAGGGTGTTGGGGTCCACGATCTCCTCTTCGGGGATGTCCTCGATCTCCTCCAGGGTGGGCACCTCGTCCACCAGCTCGGGCAGGTAGTCCTCTCCGGCGGTGTCGATGCCCATGTTCTCCATGGCGTCATAGATCTTGTCCAGCTGCTCGCTCTCCAGATCCATCTCTTCCAGGACGTCCATGAGCTCGCTGGAGGACAGCTTGCCCTTTTTCTTGCCCTTGTCCAGCAGCTCCGCCAGCTTCTCGGCGCCCTGGACGCCCTCAACGACCTTCATGAGCTCGATCTTGCCGGCCTCGATCTTCTCTTCGCTGGTGGCCTGTCCCTTCTTCGGGGGCTCCGCAGGCATATCCAGTATTCTCTTTCCACTCATGGACTCATCCTCCATATGCTTTTTTCTCCAGCAGCTTCTTCTGCATGGCCAGCAGCTCATCAGATTCCCCCGCCAGCCTGCGCTTTTCCGCTTCTGTCTCTATGATCTCTATGTAATCCCTCATGGCGCGCGCGCCATTCTGGAGAGATTCTGGTTTTGTGAGCACGCCGCTCAGATGGCTCATCTCGGCGGGCTCCAGCTCGCCGGCCAGGGCGGCCAGGCTGACGGTGAGCCCCTCGGTCCACCGCGCCCGCAGCAGGCCGAACACCCGCCCCAGCAGGGGTGAGGAGAAGTGCTCCGGCTCCAGAAGAGCCGCGCTGCCGAAGAGCTCCGGGTCCAGGATCACCAGCCGCAGGACCCCCTCCTCCGCCCCCGCGGAGCGGATGTTGTCGTAGCGGAGGGCCCGCTCCTTGGGCTGGCGCTGGACCGCCGGGGTCAGGTCCTTCCGCTCCTGCTGCTTTTTGGCCTTCCAGCTCAGGCGGGAGCGCTCCCGCTTGACCTCCTGGGCCACCACCTCGGCGGTGACGCCGGCCAGTTCGGCGCACCGGGCGCCGTAGATCTCCCGCTCCGCCGGGCTGGGCAGCTGGGCCAGGACGGGGACGGCCTCCTTCAAAAACTCCACCCGCTGGGCGTCGTCGGTAAGGTCGTACTTCCCCTTTACCTGGTCGATGCGGTACTCGATGTGGTTCTCGCTCTGATCCAGCAGCTTGGCAAAGGCCTCGGGGCCGTACTTGCCGATGAACTCGTCGGGGTCCTTGGCCCCCTTCATCCGCAGGACCCGGACCTTCATCCCCGTCTTCTCCAGCAGCCCGATGGCCCGCTGGGCCGCCGAGACGCCGGCGCCGTCGCCGTCGTAGGCGATGACCACCTCTTTGGTGTACCGGGCCAGGAGCTGGGCGTGGTCGGCCGTCAGGGCGGTGCCCAGGGAGGCCACGGCGCAGTCAAAGCCGGCCTGGTGGAGGGACAGGGTGTCCATATAGCCCTCGGTGAGGATGATGCGGCCCAGCCGGGTCTTTTTGGCGATGTTCAGGGCGAAGAGGTTGCGGCCCTTGTTGAAGACCGGAGTGTCCGGCGAGTTGAGGTATTTGGGGGTGGAGTCGTCCAGCACCCGGCCGCCGAAGCCGATCACATCCCCCCGCAGGTCGATGATGGGGAACATGACCCGGTTCCGGAACCGGTCGTAGACCCGACCCTCCTTGCTGCGGACCACCAGGCCGGCCTCCAGCAGCTCCCCCTTCTCATAGCCCTTGGCGGCCATGGCGGTAATGAGCTTGTCCCACCCCTCCGGAGCCATGCCCAGGCCGAACCGGGTCACCGTGGCTTTGGAGAGCCGCCGCTTGCCGAAGAGGTACTCCACGCCGGCCTGTCCGGCGGGGCTATGGAGCACGCCGTGAAAGTATCGGGCGGCCTCTTTGTTGAGGGCCAGGAGCCGCTCCCGCTTTTTGCGGAAACTGCCGTCTCCCCGCTCCTCCGGCACCGTCAGCCCCGCCCGCTTGGCCAGGAAGCGCACGGCGTCCGGGTAGGAGAGGTTCTCCATCTCCATGATGAAGTTGATGACGCCGCCCCCCTTGCCGCAGCCGAAGCACTTGTACATCTGCCGCTCCGGCACCACATGGAAGGAGGGGGTGCGCTCGCTGTGGAAGGGGCAGCAGCCCCAAAGGCTCCCGCCCTTTCGGGTCAGGGGGACATAGTCGGCCACCACGTCCGCGATGTCGCACCGCGCCATCAATTCATCGATGAATTGTGCCGGGATGGCCATGTTTCTCCCCCTTTCAGCCTATTTTTGCCGTCATGCGGCGGGTTCATACCGCACGGCCTCACTTGACCCCCCAGGACATGGGGATAAAGGCCGCGGAAAACTTCTCCACGGCATATTTGTCGGTCATGCCGGCGATGTAGTCGCACACCGCCCGCTCCACGCTCTCCCGCTCCCGGATGTCCTGGAACTCCGGGGGAAGCATGTCCGGATCGTGGCAGTAGTATTCAAAGAGCCGCAGGAGCATGTCCTGGGCCTTGGACTCCTCCCCCTTGGCCACCGGGTTGCGGTAGACGTGCTCGAACATGAACTCCCGCAGGTTCTGCATGGCCTCCCGGCAGGCCTCCGACTGCCGCAGGGCCCCGGTGTCGGCGCTCTCCCGGATGATGTCGGTGGTGAGGGTGGCGATGCGCTCGGAGTGGGTGAAGCCCAGCACGTTGGAGATCTCCAGGGGGATGTCCATGGGGTAGATGATCCCGCCCCGCATGGCGTCGTCGATGTCGGCGTTGATGTAGGCGATCTTGTCGGCCAGACGCAGCAGCTGCCCCTCCAGGGTCTCCGCCCTGTCCGGCCCCGTATGGCACAAAATGCCCCGGCGGACCTCGTAGGTGAGGTTCAGGCCCTCCCCGTCCTTCTCCAGCCGGTCCACCACCCGCAGGGACTGCACGTTGTGCTCAAAGCCCCCGGGCATGATCTCGTTGAGGACCCGCTCCCCGGCGTGGCCGAAGGGGGTGTGGCCCAGGTCGTGGCCGTAGGCCGCCGCCTCGGTCAGGTCCTCGTTGAGCTGGAGGCCCCGGGCGATGGTCCGGGCGATGCGGACCACCTCAATGGTGTGGGTCATGCGGGTGCGGTAGTGGTCGCCCTCCGGCTGCAAAAAGACCTGGGTCTTGTGCATCAGCCGCCGGAAGGCCTTGGAGTGGATGATGCGGTCGATGTCCCGCTGGAAGCAGGTCCGCACCGGGCAGGGCTCCACGGGCCGGGCCCGTCCTCTGGAGTCCGCCGCCAGGCAGGCATAGGGCGAGAGGAAGCGCCGCTCCTGGTTCTCCCGCCGTTCCCGTTCCGTCATGGCGTCTCACCTCCCCAAAAAGGTCTGAGGTGTTATACGCCGTCGGGCGGAAGAAATCCTGCCTGTCCGGGAAAATTCATAAATTATTCATTTCCCTCTGCCGTCGGTCAGCGGGGCCGCCCGGAACTCGTACCCGGTGACGGCGGGGGTCACCGCCCCGGCGGTGAGCTCCACCACCCGGTCCATGAAGGCCGCCTCTCCCCCCTCGGGCAGAAAGACGGCCAGGCCCACGTCGGCGGCGTAGTCGGTCTCCCCCAGGAGGCCTCCGGCCCCCTCTGCCTCCAGCTTGATCCGCTCCAGCAGGTGGTAGGGGAAACGCAGCTCCACCCTGGACCACTGCCGGACCACCGAGATGCCGGCGGCGTCCAGGGCATCCTTGGCGCTCTGGGTGTAGGCCCGGACCAGCCCCCCGGCCCCCAGCAGCACACCGCCGAAGTACCTGGTCACCACGCAGACCACGTCCACCACGCCCTCACGCTGGAAGACGTTGAGCATGGGCTGGCCCGCCGTGCCCTGGGGCTCTCCATCGTCGGAGTAGCGCTCCGTGCCGTCCTTGAGCCGGTAGCACCAGCAGTTGTGGCGGGCGTCGTAGTGCTTCTTTTTGCTCTCCTCGATCCGGGCCCGGGCCTCCGCCTCGCTCTCCACGTGCCACACCTGGCCGATGAAGCGGGAGCGCTTCTCCACCAGCTCGGTCTCGGAGGTCGATGTGGGGATATAGTACTCCGTCATGGCGGACCTCACTTCTCTCTTTCGATGTCGGGAAGATAGGCGCTCAGCTGCCCCAGCAGCTTGGGGGTACACACCGCCGTCACCAGGATGGTCTCGCCGTACTCCACCGACTCCACCTTGGCCTCTTTATATAAGGTGTCCAGCAGCCCGCCCTTGTCGTAGGGCAGGGAGAGGGTGACCCGGTGGGCGCCGGCGTCCAGCCGGTCGCCGATCATGCTCCGCAGCCGGTCCAGCCCCTCCCCTGTTTTGGCGGAGACGGTGACGATGTCCTCCCCGTGGGGCAGGATGTCGCCGTGGTAGCGGTCGCACTTGTTGAACACGTCGATCCGTGGCGTCTCCGAGGCGCCCAGCTCATAGATGAGGGACTCCACCACCGCCGCCTGCTCCCGCCACTCCGGGTTGGAGGAGTCGATGACGTGGAGGAGGAGGTCGGCAAAGGAGAGCTCCTCCAGGGTGGCCTTGAAGGCCTCCACCAGGTGGTGGGGCAGCTTGGAGATGAAGCCCACCGTGTCCGAGATGAGCACCGTGCAGGTGTCCGAGATCTCCAGAGTGCGGGTGGTGGTGTCCAGGGTGTCGAAGAGCCGGTCGTTGGCCGGGATGTCGGAGCCGGTGAGCTTGTTGAGCAGAGTGGACTTCCCCGCGTTGGTGTAGCCCACGATGGCCACCACCGGCACCTCGTTCTTCTCCCGGCGGGCGCGCTGAGTGGCACGGACCCGCCGCACCTGCTCCAGCTCCTCCCGCAGCTTCTGGATCTTGCGGTGGATGTGCCGCCGGTCAGTCTCCAGCTGGGTCTCGCCGGGGCCGCGGGTGCCGATGGCGCCCTCCTGCCGCTCCAGATGGGTCCACATGCCCAGCAGCCGGGGCAGCAGATACTGGTACTGGGCCAGCTCCACCTGGAGCCGGCCCTCCTTGGTCCGGGCCCGCTGGGCGAAGATATCCAGGATGAGGGCGGAGCGATCCAGCACCCCCACCCCCAGCTCGTCGGAGAGCACCCGCTGCTGAGAGGGCGAGAGGGCGTTGTCAAAGATGACCATGGTGGCGCCGGTCCCCTGGACCAGCTCCTTCACCTCGGCCACCTTTCCCTCGCCGATAAAGGTGCGGGGGTCGGGGGTATCCTTGTTCTGGAGGACCGTGCCCACGCACACCCCTCCCGCCGTCTCCAGCAGGGCGGCGAGCTCCTCCATGGAGGACTCGCTGGCGTTCTCCTCCCGGCTCAGGCAGCCGGCGCTGAGGCCCACCAGCACCGCCCGGTCGATCTTGTCTTCGGTATGGTCAGTCATAGTACCTCCGGGATTGTGTCCCTCATTTCTTTCGATAGGCCTCCACGATCCGGCCGATATACATCCGGTGGTAGTCCTTCTCGGGATACCACTTTCCGTCGGTCTCCGGGTCCAGGAAGTGGGCGGGGTCCATATCCTGCCAGTACACCTTCCGGCACACCAGCACCAGCTCCGCCTCGGCAAAGTAGGGCGCTCCGCCCTCCCCTGTGCAGACTGTAAAGCCGCACTCCTTTACCTTGTCCACATCCCGGCCACTCTTGGACCCGCAGAGGGCCAGGGCCTGCCGGTACTCCGGACCGAAGAAGGAGAGGGTGAAAAAGTCGCTCCCCTCCACAAACTCATAAGTGTAGCGCTGGGGGCGGATGTAGCAGGTGGCCACGTCGCTGCCCCACAGCACGCCCAGGCCGCCCCAGCTGGCGGTCATGGTGTTGCACCGCTCTGTCGTCCCGGCGGTGATGAGCATCCACTGCTCGCCGATGAGGGAGAATACGTTCTGATCCAGGCTCTTGACGTCACATTTTTCCAGCATGGCTGCGCCCTCCTGTTGCTCCGACTTTTGTAAAGCAGTATATGCGAAAAGACCCGCGCCGAAACCGACGCGGGCCTCATGAGTACCGTGCTTACTTCTTGTCCAGACCGAACTTCTTGTTGAAGCGGCTCACGCGACCGCCGGTGTCCACCATCTTCTGCTTGCCGGTGAAAAAGGGGTGACACTTGGAACAAACTTCCACGCGGATGTCCTTCTTGGTAGAGCCGGTCTCGATCACATTACCGCAGGCACACTTGATGGTGGTCTGCTGATAATTGGGATGAATACCTTCCTTCATTGCTGTTTCACCTCTTTCTCGTTCCGGATGAGACGGCGCAGCAAACCTCCACGCCTTACAAACGCTAGAATATAATAGCACAGCGTGGGACAGAATGCAACTGTTTTTTCATTTTTTATCCTGTGATTTTCTCAGAGCTCCACCGCCCGGCCCAGCCGGAAGAACCACAGCACCTTCCGCACCACCGGACGGCCGGTGACCTCCTCCAGAGCCCGGCTGTAGGCGGTGAGCTGGCTCCGGTAGGACTCCGCCCGGGCCGGGAGGTCCTCCACGGTGATCCGGTCGGTCTTGAAGTCCACTACGGTGATGCCCTCCAGGGTCTCGAACCAGCAGTCCACCACGCCCTGGAGGAGCACCTCCTCTCCCTCTCCCGCCTGGGGGTAGTAGTCCCGGGCGGGCACCAGGATGGAGAACTTGAACTCCCGCTGGAGGGTGTCCGAGGCCAGCAGCTCCCGGCCCAGGGGGGAGGAAAAGAGGGCGGCGATGCGGGCGGGATCGGCGGCCTCCCCCTGCTGGGGGGTGATGACCGCCTCCCGGACCAGCCGCTGGATCTCAGCTGCCGCTCCCCGCTTGGTAGTAGACTTATCGAAGTCGATAAACTGCATGACCAGGTGAAGTGCAGTGCCCTTTTGGGCCGCCGTCAGGCCCAGGGCCTCCGCCGCGAACCGTGGCCGGGGGAACAGGATGGGCCGGGGCGGCTGGGGAGCCGCCTCCGCCGCCTCCTGGTCCAGGTTCCGGCCCTTGAGCTGGGTGGCGGTGAGCTTGGAGGGGATGAGGGTGTCGGCCTGATGGGGATAGCGCCAGCTCAGCCGCTCCGCCAGCGCCGCCGGATCCGGCCCCTCCGCCTTCGGTTCCTCCGCCGCTGCCGCCGCCCGACGGAAGGTGGGGGCAGCGGCCAGATCGCCGCCGTCCACCCAACGGATGTCCCACGCCGGGCCGCAGTCGGAAGTCGTGAGGGTCACGTCCCGCTCCATGGCCCGCCGGAGTGCGCCGGCATCCGGCCGGGCCAGCACCGGCAGCAGCACCCACTGGGCCGCCGACTGGGTGGTCAGCAGGGCCTGGGGGTCCACCGGGCAGGCGGCGTCCTCCGCCAGTCTCCGCAGGTCCCTGGCCCCGCCGGTGAGGGCGCAGGTGAGGACCAGCTTCTCCTTGGCCCGGGTCATGGCCACATAGAGAAGCCGCAGCTCCTCCGCCATCATCTCCCGCTCCAGCTGGGCGGCCACCGCCTGCCGGGCCAGGGTGGTGTACTCCACCATCCGCTCCTGGTCCAGGCCCTTGGGGCCCACCCCCAGCTTGGGATGGAAGAGCATGGGCTTCTGCATGTCCTCCCGGTTGAGCCGCCGGGCCAGGCCGCACAGGAAGACCACCGGGAACTCCAGGCCCTTGGAGCGGTGGATGCTCAGGATGCGCACGCCGCCGCCCTCCCCCGCCGGGCTGGGCGCGGACAGCCGCCCGCCGGCGTTCATCACCCGGTCCAGGTAGGAGAGGAAGCCGTAGAGCCCCTTGTGGCCGGCGGACTCGAACTGCCGGGCACACTCCGCCAGGGCCAGCAGGTTCCCCCGCCGGGTCTCCCCGTCCCCCATGGCGCTGAAGATGCCCAGCATGGCAAAGCGGTCGTAGACCTCCCATAGGAGCTGGTGGCAGCTCATGTCGCAGGAGAGGTCCCGGAGCCGGTCCAGCTCCTCCAGGAACTCCCCCACATCGGCGCCGCCGTCGGCCAGCAGGGCGCCGTAGAAGTCGGTGTCCGGAGCGGCGGAGCGGATCTGGGCGAGCCGGTCCGCCGAAAAGCCCCACACCGGGGAGCGGAGCACCGAGATGAGGGGCACGTCCTGCCGGGGGTTGTCGATGATCCGCAGACAGGAGAGGGCCACCGACACCTCGGTGGAGGCGAGGAAGTCCTCCCCGCCCTCGGCATCCCAGGCCAGGCCCTGCTCCCCCAGGGCCCGGGCGTAGTGCCGCAGGACGGTGTTGGGGGAGCGCAGCAGGATGACCACGTCCCCCGGCTCCAGCGGGCGGGTGCCTCCCGCCCCGTCGGCCACCTGGAAGCCGCCGTCCAGCAGCGCCCGGACGCGACGGGCGGCAAAGCGGGCCTCCAGCAGGTCCCGGGGCACTTTCTCCCCCTCCCCCTCCGGCTCTGCGCCTGAGAGGTCCAGGGCGTCCAGCTCCACGGCGTAGTCCTCCTCCCGGCCGGGGAAGGCCGCCCCGGGGTAGAGGGCCTCGTCGGCGGTGTAGTCCATCTCGCCGAAGGGGACGGACATGATGTTGCGGAAGAGAAAGTTGGCCCCCTCCAGCACCTGGGGCCGGGAGCGGAAGTTCTTCGTCAGCAGGATGCGCCGGTCCTCCCCCTCCACGGCCTGGTCACGGGGCTTGAAGGTGCGGTACTTCCCCAGAAAAATGGTGGGATCGGCCAGCCGGAACCGATAGATGGACTGCTTCACGTCCCCCACCATGAAAAGCCGCCGTCCGCCCCCGGAGATGGCGTCAAAAATGGCGTTCTGCGCCTCGTTGGTGTCCTGGTACTCGTCCACCATGACCTCCATGTACCGGCTGCCCACCAGCTGGGCCAGCTCCGTGGGCGAGCCGTCGGGTTCCCGCAGGAGCCGGATGGCCAGGTGCTCCAGATCGGAGAAGTCCAGCAGCCGGCGGCGGCGCTTGAGGGCGGTATAGGCGGCCGAAAAATCCTCCACCAGGGCGAACAGCCCCCGCACCGCCGGTGCCACCGCCCGCAGGTCGTCCAGGAGCTGCCCGCTTCCGTCGGCAAAGCGCTCCGCCAGCTTACCCAGCCGCTTTTTGCAGGCCTCCCGGATGGCCTTGATCCGCTCCTGGGCGGCGGGGTCCTCGCAGCCCCGCACCGCCCCCAGACGAGGGAAGGAGACGGCGGACTTCTCCGCCGCCCGGTCCCAGCCCTGGCTCAGGGCCGTCTCAAAGACCTCCAGGTCAGCCAGAGTCTCGGCCAGGCTGGGGGCGTAGCCCCGGCTGAGCTTCTCATCCCCCTGGCACAGCTCCAGGGCCTCCTCCATCCGGGTCCGCCAGTAGCCCACCTGCTCCCTGGCCTGGTCCAGCAGCAGACGGCCCCAGACGGTCTCCCCCACGTCGGTGATGCCCTCCAGGTCGAAGGCCCCACCCTGCTCCGCCAGCCAGGCGTGGGGGTCCGGGTGGCTCTGCACCTTGTTATAGATGTCCAGGGCGATCTCCACCAGGCGGCTGTCGTCCCGTCCGGCTGACATGGTGTCCAGGAGGCAGGCGAAGTCACTCTCGGGTCCGATGGCCTCGTACCGCTCCTCCAGCACCTGGTCCATGGCCTGGAGCATCAGCACCCCCGCCTCGCTCTCGTCGCACAGCCGCAGGTCGGCCTCCAGGTCCAGCAGGTGGCCGTGCTCCCGCAGGAGCTGGGCGCAGAAGGCGTGGATGGTGGAGATCTGTGTTTGATAGAGCAGCATGGCCTGCCGCCGCAGATGCCGGTCCCCCGGCGTCTCCGCCAGCCGAGCGGACAGCTCCTGAGCGATGCGTCCCCGGAGCTCCGCCGCCGCCGCCTTGGTATAGGTGATGACCAGGAAGCGGTCAATGTCCGCTCCCTCCTCCTGGACCCGGCGCATCAGCCGCTCCACCAGCACCCGGGTCTTGCCGGAGCCGGCTGCGGCGGCCACCAGCAGCCCGCCGCCCCGGTCATCCACCACCGCCCGCTGTTCCTCGGTCAGCGGAAAGCCCATAGGCGCACCTCCCCTTCCGTCCCATCAGTCATCTTCGTCGTCCTCCCCGTCCACGGAAGCCCAGAAGGTCTCTCCGTCAATGGCTGGCAAGTATCTCCGCCTGTCGCTTCCCCGCCCGTCCTCAAAGTGGCAGGCGGAGGCGTAGTCACAGTAGAGACAGGCGTTCTTCTCCGGCCCCCGCCAGTAGGGGTCGGCGTCGATGACCCCGGAGGACAGCTCCCCGGCGATCTCGGCCAGGATGCGCTGGGTGTGTTTCTTCAGCTTGCCCAGCCGCTCCGCCGTCACCAGGGTCTCCCCGGTGATAGTCCCTGTACGGCTGGATACCTTTACAGGCAGGAACCGGGGACCGCCCTCGCCCATGGCCTCCATGGCCTCCAGCACCTCCGGGTCGTCCAGCAGAAGGCCGTGGCGGCGCAGTTCGGCGTCGGTCTGCTTTCGGCGCTCCTCTTCTGTCATGCCTCGGCTGCCCTTGGCTACCGCCGCACGGGCTGGCAGGTAGAGGACCCCCGCCGGGGTGATGGCGTAGTGGTAGAGGGCCTCCCCCTCCTCCTCCAGGGTGAAGAGGTAGAGGAGCATCTGGAGCCCCAGGCCGTTCCACACCTCGGTGAGGTCGAAGGATTTGCGGCCCGTCTTATAGTCCACCACCCGGAGGTAGAGCCGTCCGTCCCTGACCCAGCCGTCCACCCGGTCCACGAAGCCGGAGACACTGACGGTGACGCCGTCCACGGTGAGCTCCACCGGGGGCAGGTCGCCCTTTTCGCCAAAACCCAGCTCGAAGGAGATGGGTTGGAACTGGGAGACGGAGAGCTCCTCCAGCACGTTCTCCACCACCTGGGTCACCGGCCGGATGAGCCGGTGGAAGAGGTAGACGAACCGGGGGGTCTTGTTCTCCAGCCCCCCCAGCTCCCGGGCGATGTAGTCCTCCATGATGGCCTTGATCTGTCTCCGGACCGCGCCCTTGTCCCAGGTCCAGCCCCCGCTGCCGTCCTCCACCTTCCAGGTGGTGTCCCGGAGCATGTGCTCCAGCACATAGTGGACGAAGGTACCGTACTCCGGCGCCTGAAAGCCGGCGGTCTGGCGGGGTTTGGCCCTCAGGCCGAACTGCATGAAGTAGGAGAAGTGGCAGGAGCGGTACTTGTCCATCCGGGAGGCCGACATGGGCACCTTCCGCCCGTAGAGCCGGGCCACCGAGTCGGGACAGAGGCGTCCCCGCTCCAGGCCGGCCCCCCGCTCCACCCGCCGGACCAGGGAGGCCAGCTCCGCCTGGTCCCTGAGCATGCTCAGCACCTCTGGCCGCTCCCCCGCCGCCTCCAGCGCCGGCCTGGGCGCCGACAGCCGGAATTCCTCTCCCAGGGCCTGCTCCCGAATGGGCTGGATGTGGGGAAAGAGCCGCCGCAGCCGCTCCCACAGGAAGGAGGGCCGCCGCTCCTCTCCCTGGGGACCCAGAGCGGCCCAGCTCACCGTCAGGCGGCGGTCGGGCCGGGCACAGGCGGCGTAGACGATGGTCATCTCCCGGTCCAGCTTGTCGGTGAGCCGTGGGGAGAGCTCCAGTCCCAGAGAGGCCAGGAGGCTCCGGTCGTCGTCGGTGAAAAGGCCCGGCGCCGGCGCCACCTGGGGCAGGGCGCCGTCGTCCGCCCCCAGGAAAAAGAGGGCGGCGCACCGGCGGTCCCCCAGCCGGGCGGCGTCTCCCGCCGTCACCCGGTCCAGGGAGACGGGGATGGCGCCCACGTCGTACTGGGAGAGGACCAGCTTCAGCAGCTGGGCGAACTCCTCCAGCCCCAGAGGGGCCTGGTCCAGAATGGCGGCGCACTGCTCCAGCCCGCCGCAGAGGATCTCCCACAGCTGGCCGTACTCCTCCGCCCGCTTGAGCTCGCCCCGCTCCCGGAGGGCCTGGGCCCGCTCCTCCAGCCGCTGGGGCAGCTGAATCTCCTCCAGGAACCTGTAAAGTGCGATCGCCTGCCCCCTACCGGTTTCATCGGTATTGCGGCGGAGCCGCTCCAGCGGCTCCGTGATCTGCCGGCGCACCTCGTTCAACCGGTCCAGCAGGGTCTGGTCCGTCTCGGTCATAGGGAAGCCGTATCCCCGCGGGTGCATGGTCCAGGGGGCGGAGGCCGTCCAGCGGCTCCCCTTCAGGTCCCACTTCAGGGCGTAGTTTTCCAGCAGGTCGCAGTCCGACCGGGAGAGGCCGGTGAGCCCCGTCTTCAGGTAGCGGAACAGGTCATCCCTCTCATAGCCCCCCGCCACCACGTCCAGGGCGCCGGTGACCACGGCAAAGACCGGTTTTTGCAGCACATCGGTGACACTGTCCAGAAAGACGGGGATGCCGTAGCGCCCAAAGACCTCCTCGATGAGGGGGGCGTAGACGTCAAAGCCCCGGGCCACCACCCCGATCTCCCGGAAGCGGAGACCCTCCTCCCGGACCAGGCGCAGGATCTCGGAGGCCGTCCACTCCACCTCGGACCGGGGTGTGACCGCCGTGAACAGCGCCACCCCCTCCGCCGGCCCCTCCCAGGGCTGGAATGTCTCAGAAAACAGGGACCCTTCCATATAGGAAAGCTCTTTTACTTTACATGTATTGTTCCCCAGAAAGGGCTTTGTCTCCACCGGAATGTGGTCGGCCCGGGCGGCCCTGATCAGCTGGGCCACGGTCCGGCGGGCGGGGGCGAAGACCCCCGCCTCCTCCTGGTCCTCGCCCGCCTCACAGGTGAGGACCACGGTCACCGACTCCGCCTGCTTCCACAGCTGCCGGAGCACCTGGATCTGCTGGGGCGTAAAATCTGTAAAGCCATCCACGTATACAGTTGTGCCTCTGGCCCAGCCGCTCTCGGCCAGGCCTTCCGCCAGCCGTGTGAGCCGGTCTCTGGGGTCGGCGGCTACCCGGGCGGTCAGGGCATCATAGGCCCCAAAGATGAGGCCCAGGTCCCGGAGCTTCTCCCCCTCCTGGCCGGGCACCTCCTCCCCGGCCCTGGTCAGATCCTCCGGGGAGACACAGTACTGCTTGCACTCATCCAGGGTGGCCAGCAGCCCGGACAGGAAGGCTGGCTTCTGGGAGGGCCGGGCATAGACGGTGAGGGCGGTGGAGACCGCCTTGCGGGCGGCGCACATGAGGAGGACCCGGCCGCCCGGGTCCAGGGCCGGCGCGGCCAGACCGCCGGCACTGGCCAGCACCCGGCTGGCCAGCCGGGTGAAGGAGAGGACCTCAGCATAGAGGCAGGATTGGTTCCCCGCCACGGCGCACAGCCGCCGCTCCATCTCATGGGAGGCCTGCTCGGGAACGATGATGAGCTGCCGCCTGCCCCGGTCCGCCGCCACCCGCTCCAAGACGGCGGCGGTCTTGCCCGTTCCGGCCCGGCCCAGCAAGAGCTTTAGCACGACGAGCCCTCCTTTCTGCGTGAGACAAAAAGGCCCGCGCCGGTGATGACGCGGGCCTTTTTTGATCGTTACTGGGGATTGACGGTGTAGTTGGGGGCCTCTCTGGTGATATAGATGTCGTGGGGGTGGCTCTCCTTGAGGCCGGCGCTGGTGATCTGGATGAACTGGCCGTTGGTGCGCAGGTCCTCGATGGTGGCACAGCCGCAGTAGCCCATACCGGCCCGCAGACCGCCCATCATCTGGTAGATGGTCTCGCCCAGGCCGCCCTTGTAGGGGACACGGCCCTCCACGCCCTCGGGCACCAGCTTTTTGTTGTTCTCCTGGAAGTACCGGTCCTTGGAGCCCTTGGCCATGGCCCCCAGGGAGCCCATGCCCCGGTAGACCTTGAACTGACGGCCCTGATAGACCTCGGTGTCCCCGGGGGACTCCTCACAGCCGGCCAGCAGGGAGCCCAGCATGACCACGTTGCCGCCGGCGGCGATGGCCTTGACGATGTCGCCGGAATACTTGATGCCGCCGTCGGCGATGATGGGGATGCCGTACTCAGCAGCCACGCAGGCGGCGTCATAGACGGCGGTGATCTGGGGCACGCCGATGCCGGCCACCACGCGGGTGGTGCAGATGGAGCCGGGGCCGATGCCGATCTTCACGCAGTCGGCGCCGGCCTCGATGAGGGCCCGGGTGCCTTCGGCGGTGGCCACGTTGCCGGCGATGAGCTGCACGTCGGGATAGAGGGCCTTGATGCGCTTGACGCACTCCAGGATGTTGTGAGAGTGGCCGTGGGCGGAGTCCAGGCACAGCACGTCGGCGCCGGCCTCCACCAGGGCGGCCACGCGGTCCATCACGTCGGAGGTGACGCCGATGGCGGCGCCCACCAGTAGCCGGCCCTTCTCGTCACGGGCGGAGTTGGGGTAGACCTCGGCCTTCTCGATGTCCTTGATGGTGATGAGGCCCTTGAGGTGGAACTCGTCGTCCACGATGGGCAGCTTCTCGATCTTGTGCTTGCGGAGGATCTGCTTGGCCTCCTCCAGGGTGGTGCCCTCCTTGGCGGTGACCAGGTGGTCCTTGGTCATCACGTTGTCGATGAGCTGGTCCATGTCCTCTTCGAACTTCATATCCCGGTTGGTGATGATGCCGATGAGCTTGCCGTGGTCGCAGATGGGCACGCCGGAGATGCGGTACTTGGCCATGAGCTCGTCGGCCTCGGCCAGGGTGTGGCCGGGAGCCAGCCAGAAGGGGTTGGTGATGACGCCGTTCTCGCTGCGCTTCACCATGTCCACCTGCTCGGCCTGCTGGCCGATGGACATGTTCTTGTGGATGATGCCGATGCCGCCCTCACGGGCGATGGCGATGGCCATCCGGTACTCGGTGACCGTATCCATGGCGGCACTCATCACAGGGATGTTCAGGCGGATCTTCTTGGTGAGCTGGGTGTGCAGATCGATGTCGGCGGGCAGGACACTGCTCTCAGCGGGGATCAGCAGCACGTCGTCGAAGGTCAGGCCCTGCCGCACGAACTTGCTGGCGGCATCCGTATTGAACATGAACTCCACTCCTTCATTTTATTTCATCGTATCCTTGGAAAAACATATTTGATTTATTTTATGCCCCGGGCTGGGGGTTGTCAAGGGGGGACAGCGTCACCGCCGCGTCAAATCTGGCCTTCCCCTCCGGGCCGTCGCCCTGGACATAGAAGGTGTCGCCCTGGCGCCCGGCGGAGAGGCGGATGGTCTCCCCTGCCCGGCACTCCTTCAGGTAGCCGATCTGGACCTGAGAGACGAAGCACCCCTGCCCCGCCTCCTCCAGATGAACGGCGTCACAGGCATAATCGGCATAGTGGACGTTGTTGACGTGGCCGTTCACGTCGCAGTCGCTGTACCACAGCCGACGCTCCCCGGCGGCCTCCAGGGCCACCGGCATGCGGAGCTTGGGCAGCATACGGTCCTTGCACCGCTCCCCGCCGGTGGTGCCGGTGAACTCCGGCAGATCGGACACCCGGCGCAGCTTCCGGGTCTCGGCGTCGGCCAGGACCCACAGGCTCACGCCCTCGCCGATGCGGACGCCGTCCCGGAAGAGATCGAAGTCGCGGTACATGGAGGCGCCGTGGCTGCCGCCCCGGTGCCAGGTCTGGACGGTGAGGCGCTCGTTCCAGAAAACCGGCGCGTCCAGCCGATACCAGATCCGGGCCAGCATCCAGAACACCCCGTGGCTGCGGAGCATCTCCTCCCGGGAGACGTGGAGGGCCACGGCGGCGCCGGTGGCGGCCTCCTGAAGAAAATCCATCATGGCCGAGGGCCGGCACTGGCCGAAGAGGTCGGTGTCCCGGGCGCCCACCTGAAAGGTGGCCTCATAGTACATCCTCACTCCCCCTTTCCCCGGATGACCAGGGTCTGCTTGCAGCACAGGTCTCCCAGATCGTCGGCGGTGGCCGCCGGGATGCGGAGGGCAGCGCCGCAATGGCCGCAGATGAGGTCCACCGAGCTGAAATTCACCTGGAGCCGCCACTCCCGGGACCCGCAGGCACAGGAGATGCCGCCCCGCTGGGCGATGTCCCGGAGCTCGGAGAGGACCTCGTGCATGATGATCTCGTCCAGGAAGGTGCCCTTCTCCCCGGCGGCGGCCTCCATCTTGTCCACCGCCTCCTCCAGCCGCTCCATGGCGGCGAAGACCGGGCCCTCTTCCCCCACATAGCAGCAGTCCAGCCCGGAGGCGGCGCAGGAGAAGGCCAGGGTCTTCTCGTGGAGGAAGGCGTGGGTGGAGCAGGTCACCGTGTGCTCCCGGCCGCAGAAGAGGCAGGGTACCGTCAGCTTGACCCGGTCCCCCATCATCTCTGTCTTGAGCGCCGATTTCCCGCAGGGGCAGGGGATCTTCCCCGGAGCCGCCGCAAGGGAGAACACGGTCTTTTCCGCCACCACGGCCTGCCGGCACTCCGGGCAGAGGTAGGCGATGGTGCGCTTGGCTTCTTCTACCATATCGATCAAACTCCATCCAGTTGAACTATTTGTTCCATTATAGCGCATCTTCCCCCGTTTGACCAGCAGTCGCCCCGCCAAAATGCGCCCTGATATTTTGCGGAAATCTGTTCAAACTAATCCCGTTCCGATGGTCCATACGAGATGGGAGGAAACCGTCATGACGCTGAAAAAACGGGGCCGGCAGACGCTGGCCTTTGCCGCGCCTCCCACCGTCGCCGGCTACGCCAGCGTGGTGGGGAAAAAGGAGGGCCAGGGACCTCTGGCCCAGGCCTTCGACCTCATCAATCAGGACGACAGCTTCGGCGAGTCCAGTTGGGAGAAGGCGGAGAGCGCCATGCAGCGCCTGGCCCTCCAGACCGCCCTGGACAAGGCGGGGCAGTCGCCCTCCGGTCTGGACGTCCTCTTCGCCGGCGACCTGCTCAACCAGTGCATCGCCTCCTCCTTCGCCGTCCGCGGCCAGGACGTGCCCTTTCTGGGGCTCTACGGCGCCTGCTCCACCATGGCGGAGGGGCTGGTCCTGTCCGCCATGACCCTGGACGGCGGCTTCGGCGCCTGGGCGGCGGCGGTGGCCTCTTCCCACTTCTGCTCCGCCGAGCGGCAGTACCGCACGCCCCTGGAGTACGGCGGCCAGCGCACCCCCACCGCACAGTGGACGGTGACCGGCGCCGGCGCCGCCGTCCTCTCCCGGGAGGGGAACGGCCCCTACGTCACCCACGCCACCATCGGCAAGGTGGTGGACAAGGGCATCAAGGACGCCAACAACATGGGAGCGGCCATGGCCCCCGCGGCATACAGCACCCTCACCGCCCACTTTGCCGACACCGGCCGGAGGCCCGCCGACTACGACCTCATCGTCACCGGCGACCTGGGAGAGCTGGGCAGGTCCATCGTGCTGGACCTCTTCCGGGCCGACGGCGTGGAGCTGGACAACTACAACGACTGCGGCGTGATGGTCTTCGACCTCCCCGCCCAGGACGTCCACTGCGGCGGCTCGGGCTGCGGCTGCTCCGCCGTGGTCCTCAATGGGCATCTGCTCCGGGGCATGGCGGAGGGGCGCTGGAAGAACATCCTCTTCTGCGGCACCGGCGCCCTCCTCTCCCCCACCTCCTCCCTCCAGGGGGAGAGCATCCCCGGCATCTGCCACGCCGTGGCCATCTCCACGGAGAAAGGAGCATAACATGGACGGATTCCTCCCCTATCTCCGGGCCTTCCTCTGCGGCGGGACCCTCTGCCTCATCGGCCAGGTGCTCATCGACCGCACCAAGCTCACCCCCGCCCGCATCCTGGTGCTCTATGTGGTCTCCGGCGTGGTGCTGGGTGGCCTGGGCATCTATGAGCACATCGTGGACTTCGGCGGGGCCGGCGCCACCGTCCCCCTTACCGGCTTCGGCTATCTGCTCTCCAAGGGGGTGAAGCAGGCGGTGGCCGAGGACGGCCTCCTGGGGGCCTTCACCGGAGGCGTCACGGCGGCCGCCGGGGGCATCGCCGCCGCCATCTTCTTCGGCTGCGTGGTGGCCCTTCTCTGCAAGCCAAAGCCCAAGGGGTGAAAAAGGTCCGGCGTACCTGTTGTACGCCGGACCTTTTGACCGTTTAGCGGATGAACATGGCGTCGCCGAAGGAGAAAAACCGGTATTTCTCCCGGACGGCCTCCTCATAGGCCGCCAGGATGTGCTCCCGGCCGGCCAGAGCGGAGACCAGCATCACCAGAGTGGACTCGGGCAGGTGGAAGTTGGTGACCAGGGCGTCCAGCACCTTGAATCGGTAGCCGGGGTAGATGTAGATGTTGGTCCACCCGGCGGACTCCTTCAGGGTGCCGTCCTCCGCCGCCCAGGACTCGATGGTCCGGCAGGAGGTGGTGCCCACACAGATCACCCGTCCCCCCTTCCGGCGGGTCTCATTGATGGTCTCCGCCGTCTCCTTGGAGATCATGCAGTACTCCGAGTGCATCTCGTGATCGGTGATCTCCTCCTCCTTCACGGGCCGGAAGGTGCCCAGGCCCACGTGGAGGGTCACATAGGCCAGGGAGACCCCCATGGCCTGGATCTGCTCCAGCAGCTCCTTGGTGAAGTGGAGCCCGGCGGTGGGGGCCGCCGCCGATCCCACCTCCCGGGAGTATACCGTCTGGTAGCGCTCCGGGTCCTGGAGCTCCGCCTTGATATAGGGCGGCAGAGGCATCTTGCCCAGCTGCTCCAGCAGCTCCAGGAAAATGCCCTCATAATCGAACCGGACCAGCCGGTTGCCGCCCTCCAGGGTCTCGGTGACCTCGGCGGTGAGGAGGCCGTCACCGAAGGAGAGCTTTGTCCCCGGCTTCATCTTCTTGCCCGGCCGGACCAGGCACTCCCAGGTCTTGTCCCCCTTGTCGGTGAGGAGGAGCATCTCCGCCGCGCCGCCGCCGGGCTCCCGGTGGCCCAGCAGCCGGGCGGGCAGCACCCGGGAGTCATTGAGCACCAGGCAGTCGCCGGGGCACAGAAGGCTGGGCAGGTCGTAGAAATGCCTGTGCTCCACCGCCCCCGTCACCTTGTCCAGCACCATCAGCCGGGAGGCGTCCCGCCGGTCCAGCGGCGTCTGGGCGATGAGCTCCTGGGGCAGGTCATAGTAAAAATCCGATGTCTTCAAATCAAGTTCCCGCTTTCCTTATGGTATCTCACCCCACCGTGATGCCGGTGAAGTAGAAGGTCAGAATGTCGATGTAGTCCATCCCCCGGAGGGCCATGGCCCGGGCGCCCTGCTGGCTCATGCCCACATTGTGGCCGTAACCCGAGCCGGTGAAGGTGATGGTGCTCCCCGAGACGGCGGAGGATGAGGTCCCCAGACGGTCGGTGCCGGAGGCGGTGGCCACATAGGGGGTGCCGGTGATGGCGCTCACTGTTCCGTCCCCGCTGACAGCGTAGGCCCCGCTTACCGAGGCCAGGGTGTCCGAGGTGCCGTTCACATAGTAGCTGGCGGTGCCGCCGCCGATGGTGAACCGGTTGGAGCGCAGGCTGAACCAGATGCGCAGGGTCTCCGGTCCGAAGGACCAGTTCTTGCCGTTGGAATCCACGAAGGTGATGGTCTTGGGGTTCCCCGTCTCGCTGAGCTCGGCCACGTAGACGTCCACGATGCTGCCGCAGTTATAGCCCTTGCTCCGGAGCTTGGCCGCCGCGTCCGCCTTGGTGACGGTGACCGTCCAGTTGTACTGGGAGATGCTGTCGGCCAGGTCGGCCTCATAGGGGTCGATGACGCCTTTGAGGTGGGGCAGATCGACGGTGGAGTTCCAGATGTTCCGCACATCCTCGGTGGCGCCGCCGTCGCTGGCCGAGTAGTAGGTGACCACCGGCACGCCATTGTAGCGGACGAACTCCCCCGCCGTCTCCTCCACCGCCCGATCGGTGAGGTCGTTGGCCAGATTCAGGCCCTGGTACATCTGGCAGTGGGTGTTGTTGCACACGTCAAAGCCGCTGCCGGCGTGGCTGTTGGAGATGGTGGCGGCGTAGGACCGGGCGCACACCGCCTGGGCCTTCAGGGCCTCCAGGGGCCAGGCGTTGTTCATCTCATAGGGGAGCACGCCCTTGATATAGTCCTCCAGGTCCACGATGTTGATGACGGTGAGGTCCCCGCCGCTGCGGCGGTACTGGAAGCCGCCGTAGTATCGGTAGCCCTTGAACCAGGTGACCGTCTTGACGCTGTCGTCCAGGCCGGGCCGGATGCCCAGGCTGTACCCCTGACCGCCGTCGAACTGGAAGATGGGTTTGCCGGTCTTAGTGACCACCACCGTGACGGCATAGCCGCTGGTACCTGCCACCGCAGCAGTGGAGAGGCCAAGGGCAGTCTGGGCGGACAGCGCCTCCTCCTTGGTGGTGTAGGCGCCCACCCGCACGTAGTATGTCCCTTCGATCCAGGCGGGAAACCCGTTGCTCACCGTCGATGCGGCGGCCTGGGCCTCCTCGAAGGTGGCGTAGGCGGTAGGGAGCTGGAGGTGGAAGCAGCCCACCGTCACTGAACCGGTGCTGTCCACATAGTTGCCGCCGGAGAGGGTGACGTTCTGGGTCTTGACCACGGAGATCTGGGTCTCTGAAGAGCTTCCCAGCTGGTGGAAGGTCAGGTCGTCGTCATACCATCCGAAGCGGTAACCGCTCCCCACGCTGTTTTCCAGGTTGGCGCCGGGCAGGGCGGTGCTGCCGTAAAAGAGGCCCACCCGCAGGGTCTCCTTGATCTCCGCCGCGCCGGCTGCGGTCACCGCGCAGCCGAAACAGAGGGCGGCGGCCAGGAGCGCTGTTACAAATCGCGTCAAATGTTTGCCCATGAGGAAGCTCCATTTCTGTGAATTAGCAGTTTACATTGGAAAAGAATTGTGCTACACTATCGAAAATACCCGCGCGCTCCTGCTCCTGTCAGTCCCTGGCCCGGCGTGCGCTGCCGCCGCAGCTGGGAGACGCGGATACAGGAGACATTATAGTACAAAACCCGACGCCAATGCAACCGCCGTTTTTCCGGCGGACAGGCAAGTCGGCACCCTTTTCCGGATAGAATACCGGTGAGAGCGCAGCAAATGGAGGGCTGGAACATGGAAAAATATAAAGTTGGCGTGATCGGCGGCACCGGCATGGTGGGCCAGCGCTTTGTCACCCTGATGGAGCACCACCCCTGGTTCGAGCTGGCCGTCATCGCGGCCAGTCCCCGCTCCGCCGGGAAAACTTACCAGGAGGCCGTTGGGAGCCGCTGGGCCATGGACACCCCCATCCCCCAGCAGGCCAGAGACATGGTGGTCATGAATGCCGAGGCCGACGTGGAGAAGATCGCCTCCATGGTGGACTTCGTCTTCTCCGCCGTCGACATGAAAAAGGAGGAGATCAAGGCTCTGGAGGAGGCCTACGCCCGCCACGAGTGCCCGGTGATCTCCAACAACTCCGCCCACCGCTGGACGGAGGATGTGCCCATGGTCATCCCCGAGGTGAACCCGGAGCACATCCAGGTGATCGAGGCGCAGCGAAAGCGACTGGGGATGAAGCGCGGGCTCATCGCGGTCAAGTCCAACTGCTCCATCCAGAGCTATGTGCCCGCCCTCCATCCCCTGCGCGGCTTCGGCCTGGAGCGGATCCTGGTATGCACCTACCAGGCCATCTCCGGCGCCGGAAAGACGTTCGAATCCTGGCCCGATATGGTGGACAATGTGATCCCCTACATCGGCGGCGAGGAGGAGAAATCCGAGCAGGAGCCCATGAAGGTCTGGGGCCGGGTGGAAAACGGCGTCATCGTCAACGCCGTCAAGCCGGCCATCACCGCCCAATGCCTCCGCGTCCCCGTCTCCAACGGGCACACTGCCGCTGTCTTTGTGGATTTTGAAAAGGTTCCCCCGATGGATGAGATGAAGGCCATCTGGGCGAGCTACCGGGGCCGGGCCCAGGAGCTCAAGCTCCCCTCCGCCCCCGAGCAGTTCCTGCACTACTTTGAGGAGCCGGACCGTCCCCAGGCCAGACTTGACCGCGGCCTGGGCAATGGCATGACCATCTCCATCGGACGGCTCCGCCCCGACACCCAGTACAGCTACAAATTCGTGTGCCTGTCCCACAACACCCTCCGGGGTGCGGCCAGCGGCGCCGTCGAGCTCGCCGAGCTGCTGTGCGCCGAGGGCTACATCGTCAAGGCGTAAGGAAATAGAGAATGTTTGCGCCTCCGAGGACAGCACACCTGTCTGAACAGGAGGTATTCAGAATGAGAGAGCCCATCTTCACCGGAGCCTGTCCCGCCATCGTCACCCCCTTCGACCAGAGCGGCGCCATCAACTACGACCGCTTCGCCCAGCTCATCGACGAGCAGATCGCCGCCGGTGTGGACGCCATCTGTGCCGTGGGCACCACCGGCGAGTGCTCCACCCTCACCCTGCGGGAGCACATCGCCGCCGTCAACTTCTGTGTCAAGTATGTGAACCACCGGGTCAAGGTCATCGCCGGCGCCGGCAGCAACGACACCTCCGCCGCCGTGTACCTCTCCCAGCACGCCGAGGACTCCGGCGCCGACGCCCTCCTCCACGTCACCCCCTACTACAACAAGTGCTCTCAGGAGGGCCTCATCCGCCACTACGAGTACATCGCCGACCGGACTGAGCTGCCCATCATCCTCTACAACGTGCCCTCCCGGACCGGCGTCTCCTTCACCGCCGAGACCTACAGGGTCCTCTCCCAGAACCCCAAGATCAACGGCGTCAAGGAGGCCAGCGGCAACCTGGGCCTCATCACCCACACCCGCTATCTCTGCGGCGACGACTTCTACATCTGGTCGGGCAACGACGACCAGGTGGTGCCTATGATGTCCCTGGGCGCCAAGGGCGTCATCTCCGTGGTGGCCAACATCGCCCCCAAGCTCATGGTGGACATCACCCACCGCTGCCTGGAGGGCCGGTTCGAGGAGGCCGCCCGGCTCCAGCTGGACCACATGGACCTCATCGACGCCCTCTTCTGTGAGGTCAACCCCATCCCCGTCAAGGCCGCCCTCAACCTCATGGGCAGGGACGTGGGCGGGCTGCGCCTCCCGCTGTGCGACATCTCCCCTGCCAACCGGGAGATCCTCCGGGCCGCCATGGTGCGTACCGGCCTGCTCCCGGCCGCCGGCGCCGAGCAGTAATGCCATACCTCAGACGGCTGTGCTTTCGCGCGGCCGTCTGTCTTTTCACAGAACGATAAAAGGAGGCACCACCATGCTGGAACTCATCCTCTCCGGCTGCAACGGCCGGATGGGCCGGGTGCTGGAGGCCCTGTGCGCCGACCAGCCCGACCTCCACATCGCCGCCGGCTTCGACATTCTGGGCGACAGCCGCCGGGATTTCCCCGTCTTCTCCTCCCCCGCCGAGTGCACCGTCCCCGCCCAGGCGGCGGTGGACTTCTCCCACCCCGCCGCCCTCACCGCCCTGCTGGGCTACTGCGTCAAGCGGCAGCTGCCCGTGGTGCTGGCCACCACCGGCTACTCCGAGGACCAGCTCCTGGAGATCGAATCTGCGGCCCGGACCATCCCCGTCTTCCGCTCCGCCAACTTCTCCCTGGGCATCAATGTGCTCTCCAAGCTGGCCCGTCAGGCGGCCCTGCTGCTGGGGGAGGACTTTGACATCGAGATCGTAGAGCGCCACCACAACAAAAAGGTGGACGCCCCCAGCGGCACCGCTCTGCTGCTGGCCGACGCCCTCTCCCCCGCCCTCCCCTACGAGCCGGAGTACGTATGGGACCGCCATACCGTCCGAAAGCCCCGGGACCGCCGGGAGATCGGTATCTCCTCCGTCCGGGGCGGCACCATCGCCGGCGACCACGAGATCCTCTTCGCCGGCCGGGAGGAGCTCATCGAGCTGCGCCACTCCGCCCAGTCCCGGGAGGTCTTTGCCTCCGGGGCGCTGAAGGCAGCCCGGTTCCTGGCTCAGTGTGAGGCGCCTGGCCTTTACAGCATGGACGACCTCCTGGACTGGCTCCAGCGCTGAGAAAATGACCCCCGGTGCCGCGGCACCGGGGGTCGTTCCGTTTTTACGCTTGGGGATCCGTATCCTCCTCCGCCTTTGCATAGGGGAGGAGCGGCTTGCCGTCTCCGTCGATGCCTTTGGCCTGGAGCCGGTGGTTCACCCACTCCCGCACCAGGGCGTAGAGCACGGCAAAGGTGGGCACGCCCAGGAGCATGCCGGGGAAGCCGAAAAGGCCGCCGCACACCACGATGGAAACCAGCACCCAGATGGCGGAAAGGCCGGTGCTGTCACCCAGGATCTTGGGTCCCAGGATGTTGCCGTCAAACTGCTGGAGGGCCAGTACCAGTACGGCGAACCGCAGAGCGGCCCAGGGGTCCACGATGATGAGGATCATGATGCAGGGCACCGCGCCGATGATGGGTCCAAAGAAGGGGATCACGTTGGTGACGCCGATGATGACGGCGATGAGGATGTTGTAGGGGATGCGGAGGATCAGGTTGAGGATGAAGCAGAGCACGCCGATGATGGCCGAATCGATGAGCTTGCCGTTGATGAAGCCCACAAAGATCCGGTTGGCCTGGCCGCACACCTCCAGGAACCAGGCGGCCTTCTTCTTGGGCACGGCGGCGTAGATGAGCTTTTTGAGCTGGGGCACCAGGCGGTTTTTCCCGGAGAGCATGTAGATGGAGGCGATGAAGGCGGTGAGGGCCGACACCACGCCGCTGCCCAGGGCCACGCCCAGATTCCAGATCTGGGGCAGGGAGGTCCGCACCTTGTCGATGGCCAGGTCGGTCAGGGACTGGACAATATCCTGATAGGCGGTGAGCATCTCATTGATGCCCTCTCCCTCCAGGTTAAAGCGGTTGATGAGCGCCTGGACAAAGGCGTCCAGGCCCCGCATATAGGTGGACATGTTGTTGACCAGCTCCACCGCGCTGCTCCACACCTGGGGCAGGATGAGGTTGAGCAGGATGGCCAGCACGGCGGCGGCCAGCAGATAGACCGTGACGATGGCCAGGGCCCTGCTGTGCTTCTGGCTGCCGTAGACCTTCTCCTCAAAGAAGGTGGTGGGGGTATTGAGAAGGTAGGCGATGGCAAAGCCCACGATGAAGGGGGACAGCACCCCCGCCACCATGGAGATCTTTTCCCGCACCTCTCCGAAGCGGTAGAGCAAGAAGTAAAATAGGATGCCCACGAGTACCACGATCAGATTGGAGACGGTGCGCGTATCCAGCGGCCAGGGTTTTTTCTGCATGGCCCTCAGACCCTCCCTGTTCATTCAGCTGCTATCATTGTATCATGCCCTGTTTTTGATGTCTAACCATTCTTTCTTAAGAAACCCGGAAGATTTGGAAAAGGCGGACGCCGTGTGCCGGCGCCCGCCCGTATGCTCAGGACAGCACGGCCCGGTGGAAGACCTTCTTGCCCTTCTTGATGGTGGCGCCCTCCCCTTCCAGGGCAGAGGCGGCCACTACGGCGGCGGTGTCGGTCACCTTGGCGCCGTTGAGCTCCAGACCGCCCTGCTGGATGAGGCGCCGGGCCTCGCCCTTGGAAGGGGTGAGCCCGCACTTCACCAGCAGGTCCACCACGGTGATCTGGCCGTCGGTGAGGTCACCGGCGGAGAGCTGGGTGGTGGGCATGTTGCTCTTGTCGCCGCCGGTGGAGAACAAGGCCTTGGCAGCGTCCTGGGCCTTCTGGGCCTCCTCGGTGCCGTGGACCAGCTGGGTGAGTTCAAAGGCCAGGATCTCCTTGGCGGTGTTGAGCTGTGCGCCCTCCCACTTGTCCATCTCGTCGATCTGCTCCAGAGGCAGGAAGGTGAGCATCCGCAGGCATTTGAGCACGTCGGCGTCGCCCACATTGCGCCAGTACTGGTAGAAGTCGTAAGGACTGGTCTTGTTGGGGTCCAGCCACACGGCGCCGGACTGGGTCTTGCCCATCTTCTTGCCCTCGGAGTTGAGAAGCAGGGTGATGGTCATGGCGTGGGCGTCCTTGCCCAGCTTGCGGCGGATGAGCTCGGTGCCGCCCAGCATGTTGGACCACTGGTCGTCGCCACCGAACTGCATGTTGCAGCCGTAGTGCTGGAAGAGGTGGTAGAAGTCGTAGGACTGCATGATCATGTAGTTGAACTCCAGGAAGGAGAGGCCCTTCTCCATGCGCTGCTTGTAGCACTCGGCCCGCAGCATGTTGTTCACGCTGAAGCAGGCACCCACCTCACGGAGGAGCTCCACGTAGTTGAGCTGCAGGAGCCAGTCGGCGTTGTTCACCATCTGGGCCTTGCCCTCGCCGAACTCGATGAACCGCTCCATCTGCTTCTTGAAGCAGTCGCAGTTGTGCTGGATGGTCTCAGGGGTCATCATGTTGCGCATGTCGGTGCGGCCAGAGGGGTCGCCGATGTAGCCGGTGCCGCCGCCGATGAGGGCGATGGGGCGGTTGCCCGCCATCTGGAGCCGCTTCATCAGGCACAGAGCCATGAAGTGGCCCACGTGGAGGGAGTCGGCGGTGGGGTCAAAGCCGATGTAGAACACCGCCTTGCCCTCGTTGATCATCTTGGAGATCTCCTCCTCGTTGGTCACCTGGGCAACGAGGCCGCGGGCCTTCAGTTCTTCATAACAGGTCATTTTTCTTGCATCCTTTCTTCCCAGGCCAGCCGGACGGCCCAGGCCTGATAATCTAAAAACAGTGTGTGCTCACAGTGTTCCGCCGGTATCCATCTGAGCACGTGGTCGTGCTCAATGGGCTCCTGCACCCGGGGACCCAGGTCCGCCCGGTAGCAGTGGCCCGATACGTGGAGGTAGCGCCCGTCGCTGGGGGCAAAGAGATACTCCTCCCCGGTGCAGAGGAGGCCCTTCAGCGCGATCTCCCGACCCAGCTCCTCCAGGCACTCCCGCCGGAGACATTCCTCCGGGGTCTCCCCCGGCTCGATGCCGCCGCCGGGCAGGAAGAGCCCCCGCTCCGGTCCGCCCGCCGCCGGCGCCTCCACCAGAGCGGCGTTCCCGCGGTCGTCCAGGATGACGGCGTAGGCGCCCGCCCGGTCCCGGTAGACCGCCTCCGGCTCCCTGCGGCCAAAGCTCCTGTGCTCCATACGCTCCCCTACTTTTCCCGCTTGGTGAAGCATTTTGGACAGCGCTCCGCGTCCCTGGGGTATCGCGCGTGGCAGACCGGGCACTCATACTCGGCGGCCCAATCCCGGGTTTTTTTCGAGAAGAACTCCACCTTTCCGCAGGACGGGCAGCCGAAGACCTCCAGCTCCAGCGCTCCCTCCCACAGGTGGGAGTCAAAGAGTATCTTTTCCCGTCCCAGCTGGAATTCCCGCATACCCAGCCGAACCATTTCTGTCCCGCAGCGCAGGCATGTCAGCGACCGTTCCATCTGTCTCTCCTCCCCTTGTCCAGACTGATAAAAAACGCCCCCTGTCCTTCCGGACAGAGGGCGTGGATACGCGGTACCACCTCTGGTTCGCCCCTCCCTCACGGAAAAGGGCCTCACGCCGTGCCATCACACGGCCGCGCGGTAACGGGCGCTCCCGACACGCCCTACTGCTTTCGGTTCAGGCGGCCGCTCCGAGGGGTATTCGTCCTCAGGCCCTCTCCCCCTTCCACCAAACCGGGGGCTCTCTGCGCAGGGTATCTGAAGCTTACTTTTCCTCATCCTCGCGTTGTATACATCGGGCATTCTAGCACAGCCTGGCGGGGTTGTCAATCAAAATGTTTCACCTTTGCCTCCGGGCAGGCGGTCTGGGCCAGAAATTCAAAGCGGAGCCGGTCCTCCTCGCTCCGGAAGGCCGACCGGGGCAACAGCAGGTAGCCCTCCTCCCCACGGAAGAGGTAGTAGAACTCCCTGCCCCGCCAGAGCCTTCTGAGGTCCCAGTCCAGCAACACCGCCGTCTCGGCGTCCTGCCGGGACAGGTCCTCCCGATTGAAGAGGAAGGATACCTGCCGGCCCAGCTCCGGGTGTTTGTCATAGATCCGGCCCGGCTGGATGACGTACAGCCACAGGCCGCAGAGGGCCACCATGACGGAGAGGACCACCAGGAGGGTACAGAGAAAGCTCATCCGCTCCATCAGCACCCCCATGACCGCCGCGGCCCCCAGGGCAATGAGGATGACCAGAGCCTGGACCCAGCTCACCAGATGGCTTTTCCGCAGGTAATAGCGCACCGCCCGGACGTACTCCGTCCGGCTGAGGGAGAAGGTGATATACACCTCCTCCCCTCCTTTGTCCTCTTTCATGTCAGCCTCCGCTTGTAGGTCTCGGCACTGTCTAAAAGCTCTCCGGCCCCCGCCAGCATGGCGGGAGTGATATGGGCGCCGCCGGTGAGCCGGGCCAGCTCCTCCCGGCGGCGGTCGGCCTCCAGCCGCTCCACCGCCGTATAGGTCCGCCCGTCCCGTTCCCCCTTCTCCACTGAGAAGTGGGTGTCCGCCATGGCGGCGATCTGAGGCAGATGGGTGACACAGAGGACCTGCTTCCGCCGGGCCACCTGAGCCATCTTCTCCGCCACCTTCTGGGCCGCCCGGCCGCTGACGCCGGTGTCCACCTCGTCAAAGACCAGGGTGCTCACGTCGTCGTTCTCCGCCAGTACGTTCTTCAGCGCCAGCATGATGCGGGAGAGCTCGCCGCCGGAGGCGATCTTCTGGATGGGCTTCAGGTCCTCCCCCACGTTGGCCGACATGAGGAACTGCACCTCGTCCATGCCCGTCTCGTCCATGGCGTGCTCGCCCCCCTTGGGGGCAAAGTCCACCTGGAAACGTACCTTGGGCATGTCCAGCTGCCGCAGCTCCTCCTGGATGAGCTTCTCCAGGGCCGCCGCCGCTTTTTTTCGCGCGGCGGTGAGCTCAGCGCCCTCCCCACGAGCTTTTTCCAGCGCGGCGGAGAGCTTTTTCTCCAGCCGGGCCAGGGTGTCGCTGGAGTCTTCGATCTGCTCCAGTTCCGCCCTGCACCTGGCCAGGTAGTCCAGCATGTCCTCCACCGTGGCGCCGTACTTCTTCCGCAGCCGGTAGATCACGTCCAGACGGCTCTCCAGCTCGTCCAGCTCCCCCGGCTCGAAGTCCAGGCTGTCCCGGAGATCCCGGACCAGCTCGGCGGCGTCGTCAGCGGCGCAGCGCAGCTCGGTAAGGCGCTGGGCCAGGTCGGCGATCTGGTCGCTGACCCCCCTGGCTCCGGAGAGGGACTGCTCCGCCGACATGATGAGGGAGACCGCCCCCTCGCTCTCCTCGTCCCCGGAGAGGGCCATGTGGGCGCCCTCCACGGCGTTGATGAGCTTGCCCGCGTTGCGCAGCACCTTCCGGCGGGCTGTAAGCTCCTCCTCCTCCCCTGGCTTCAGGTCGGCCCGCTCCAGCTCACCGATCTGAAAGGTCAGGCTGTCGATGCGCCGTGCCTTCTCCGCCTCGTCCATCTCCAGGGCGGACATCTCCCGCCGCAGGGCGGACATGGCGTCGTAGGCCGCCCTGAAGGCGGCCCGGGGCGCCTCCAAAGCGCCGAACCGGTCCAGATAGTCCAGGTGGCAGGCGGGGTCCAGCAGCTGCTGGCCGTCGTGCTGGCCGTGGATGTTCAGCAGCTGCCGCCCCAGGGCCCGAAGCTGGGAGACCGTCAGGGGCCGGCCGTTGAGCCGGCACACGTTCCGCCCGTCGGAGAGGATCTCCCGCTGGATGAGCAGGTCACCGTTCTCGTCCGGGCCCATGCCGTTTTCGGCGAACCAGGGGAGATCGGGCAGCCGGGTGAACTGGGCGCTCACCACCGCCGCCCTGGCGCCGGTGCGGATCAGGTCCCGGGAGGTCCGCTCCCCGATCACCGCCCCGATGGCGTCCACTACGATGGACTTGCCGGCACCGGTCTCACCGGTGAGGGCGTTGAAGCCCCGGTCAAAGCGGATGTCCGCCGCCTGGATCACCGCGATATTCTCGATATGGAGCAGCGAGAGCATCCTCTCCACCTCCCCGCGCTTTGCGCCTTATTGCAGCATCTTATGGATCTCGTCACAGAAGGCCTCCGCCTTCTCGCTGTCCCGCATGATGAGGATGGCGGTGTCGTCCCCCGCCAGGCTGCCCACCAGATCCCCGATCTCCATGCCGTCGATGGCGGCGCAGGCCGCCGAGGCAAGGCCCGGCATGGTCTTGAGGACCACGATGTTCTGGGCCCGGTCGAAGGAGGTGACCCCCTCCTTGAAGATGGTGCGCAGCCGGCCGGCGATGTTCATGCTGGTCTTCCGGCCGGAGACGGCATATTTATAGGTCCCATAGCCGGTGAGCTCCTTGATGAGGTGGAGCTCCTTGATGTCCCGGGAAATGGTGGCCTGGGTGGAGGTGACCCCCCTGGCCTTGAGCTCCGAGAGGAGCTGGTCCTGGGTCTCCACGTCCACGTCCTCGATGATCCGCAGGATCTCCGCCTGTCGCTTGGATTTCATTTCCCCATCACGCCTTTCCCAATTTTTGATCGATGATCTCATAGAAGCTGTGGTCGGTGAGCCGCACCAGCCGGGTGACGCTCCGGGACCGGCGCACCTCCACGGTGTCGCCGCCGCAGAGCTTGAAGGCTCTCCCGCCGTCCACTGACAGGTAAGCAGTTTTCCTTGACAGTTTCCCCATGCGAACGGATACCACCCGGTCCCGGCCCATGACCAGAGGCTTGGCCTGGAGGGAGTGGGCGCAGATGGGGGTGACCAGCACATTTTCCGCCGTGGGCTCCACGATGGGCCCGCCCGCCGACATGGAGTAGGCGGTGGAGCCGGTGGGGGTGGCCAGGATGATGCCGTCGCCGGAGAAGGAGTAGATGGGCACCCCGTCTCCCCGGAGAGTCAGATCGATGACCCGGGCCACCGCCCCCTTGGTGATGACGGCGTCGTTGAGGGCCACGTCCCGGGTGAGGACCTCCCGCCCCCGGCGGACCGTCACATCCAGCATCATCCGGTGCTCGATGGAGTATTTCCGCTCCGGCAGCCGGGCAAGGGCCTCCAGCTCCCCCTGCTCCAGCTCCGCCATGAAGCCCACGCTGCCCAGATTGACCCCCAGGATGGGGATGCTGTGGGCGTTGGCGTCCTTGGCGGCGTGGAGGATGGTGCCGTCGCCGCCGAAGCAGATGAGGAGATCGGCATTCTTGAGCTCCTCCTGCATGTTCCGGTAATCCTGGCCCTTGGGGAGCTCCACGTGGCTCCCCTGCTCCAGGGCAAAGGGGAGGCAGAGCGCGGTCTCCGCTCCGGCGGAGCGGAGGATATCCCGGGCCCGGAGGGCCGCCTTCAGGCCCCGGTCCCGGTAGGGGTTGGGGCTGAGCACCACCTTCACGGATGCCTCCCCCCTTCCAGCTCGGCGTGGGAGGCCTCCACCAGGGCGGCCAGGTCCCCGGTGTAGGCCGGTCCCCGGCCCACCGTCAGGTGGCCCAGGTATTCGATGTTCCCCTCCGGTCCCCGAATGGGTGAAAAGGTCATATCCTTTACAGTAAAATCAGCCTCATCGGCGTGGACCAGGAAGTGCTCCAGCACCTCCAGATGGACCTTTGGGTCCCGGACCACACCCTTCTTGCCCACCTTTTCCTTCCCCGCCTCGAACTGGGGCTTCACCAGGCAGACCACCTGCCCGCCGGGTCCCAGGACCCCCCGGAGGGCGGGCAGGATGAGGCGCAGGGAGATGAAGGAGACGTCTACGCTGGCCAGGTCCAGCTCCTCGGGGATCTGCTCGTGGGTGAGGTACCGGGCGTTGGTCCGCTCCAGGGGGACCACCCGTTCATCGGTGCGCAGCTTCCAGGCCAGCTTGCCGTAGCCCGTATCCACGGCGTAGACCTTGGCGGCGCCGTGCTGGAGCATACAGTCGGAAAAGCCGCCGGTGGAGGCGCCGATGTCGGCGCAGATCATACCGGTGAGGTCCAGCCCAAAGACGTCCATGGCCTTGGCCAGCTTCAGCCCGCCCCGGCTCACGTAGGGGATGGCCTGGCCCCGGACCTCGATAACGGCCTCCTCCGACACGGCGGTGCCCGCCTTGAGCACCTGCTGTCCGTCCACATAGACCCAGCCGCCCATGATGTCGGCCTGGGCCCTCTGGCGGCTCTCCGAGAGCCCCCGCTCATGCAGCAGGACGTCCAACCGCTTTTTACTCATGCTTCCATACCTCCATCGCCGCCTCGTAGAGGGACTGGCTGTCCAGTCCGCACAGGCGTCTGAGCTGGTCCACGGTGCCCTGGGGCACGAAGCCCCGACCGGTGTTGCACAGCCGCACTGCCCGTGGGACGACTCCGGCCTCGGCCAGGCCGGCGCACAGCCGCTCCCCCACCGAGCCCATGGCTGCCACCTCCTCGGCCACCAGCAGGCGGCCGGTCTTGGACACCGAGCGGCAGACGGGCTCCAGGTCCAGGGGACACAGCCGATTCAATTTGATGATCTCCGGCCGGCAGCCGGCCTCCTCCAGCCGCTCCGCCGCCGCCAAAAGCGCAGGGTAGGTGGCGCCATAGGTGACAAGTGTGATTCCTTGCCCCTCTCTGGCCACCAAGGTGGGGACGGTACCGGCGTCTCCGTGGTAGTCCCCCTCGCCGCCCCGAGGATAGCGCAGGGCGGCCGGCCCGTCGCAGGCCGTCAGGGCGTGGCGGAGCATGGTGCCCACCTCGGCAAAGCTGGATGGGGCGTACAGGGTCATGCCAGGCACCGAGGAGAGGTAGGCCACGTCAAAGAGGCCGTGGTGGGTCTCCCCGTCCTCCCCCACCAGTCCGGCCCGGTCCACCCCAAAGACCACATGGAGGCCCAGAATGGCCACATCGTGGAGGAGCATGTCATAGCCCCGCTGCAAGAAGGAGGAGTAGACCGCGAAAACGGGGACACACCCCTGCTTGGCCAGGCCGGCGGCCATGGCCACGGCGTGTCCCTCGGAGATGCCCACGTCAAAAAAGCGGTTTGGGAACCGCTCCTCAAAGCCCTTGAGGCCGGTGCCGTCCCGCATGGCCGCCGTGATGGCGCACACCCGCCGGTCCTCCTCCGCCAGCTGACACAGGGCCGCTCCGAAGGCGCCGGAATAGGACGCTCCGGAGGGGCGGAGGGGCTCCCCGGTCTGGACGCAGAACTTGGAGACCCCGTGGTAGGCGTCCGGGTTCCGCTCAGCAGGTGGATAGCCCTTTCCCTTTACAGTCCTGATGTGGAGGAGGACGGGGCCTTCGATGTCCTTGGCGTATCGCAGGAGCCGGGTAAGGCCCCGGACGTCGTGGCCGTCCACCGGCCCCAGGTAGGTGAAGCCCATGTCCTCAAAGAGACTGCACGGGAGCAGGGTCTCCTTCACCGCCGTCTTGACCTTATGGGTCACCCGGTAAATGGTCCTGCCGCCGGGCAGCACCGACATGGCCTTGCGGTAGCCCTTTTTGAAGCGCAGATACTGGGGCTTGAGGCGCTGGTGGGCCAGGTGCTGGGCCACGCCTCCCACATTTTTGGTGATGGACATGCCGTTGTCGTTGAGGATGACCAGCAGAGGCTCCCGGCTCAGTCCCGCGTTGGAGAGGCCCTCATAAGCCAGACCGCCGGTGAGCGCACCGTCGCCGATGAGGGCGATGACATGGTAGTCCTCCCCCAGCAGGGTCCGGGCCCGGGCCATGCCCAGGGCCACCGACACCGAGTTGGATGCGTGGCCGGCGATGAAGGCGTCGTGGACGCTCTCCTTGGGCTTGGGGAAGCCGGAGAGGCCGCCGAAGGTACGCAGCGTGCCCATGGCCCCTCCCCGTCCGGTGAGGATCTTGTGGATGTAGCACTGGTGGCCCACGTCGAAGACCAGCCGGTCCCGGCCGGTGTCGAAGACCCGGTGGAGGGCCACGGTGAGCTCCACCACGCCCAGGTTGGAGGCCAGGTGGCCGCCGGTCCGGGACACCATATCCACCACACCGGAGCGCAGGCGGGCGCACAGGGCCTCCGCCTCCCCATCGGTGATCGTTTTCAGATCCGGGATCTCGTCAAACTCTATCAAAGCAAACCATCCCTCCCGGCAGACAGACCGGCCTTCAAATCAGGAAATAGGCGCCCAGCAGGCCTACGGCGATGCCCAGGGCCGCGCCGGCGATGACCTGGATGGGCGTGTGGCCCAGCAGCTCCTTGAGCTGGGTCTCCGAGGGCATCTCGCCCTCCGCCCACTGCTCCATCATGTGGTTGAGGATCTTGGCGTGCTCGCCGGCCGCCTGCCGGATGTTGGCGGCGTCGTACATCACGATGATGGCGATCACCACGCTGATGGCAAAAAGGGCGGAGGCCCATCCGCACAGCGCTCCGGTGGCGCTGGCGCAGGCGCACACGAAGGCGGAGTGGGAGCTGGGCATGCCTCCGCTGCCCAGTGCCCGCTCCAGGTCCAGCCGCTGCTCCCGGCAGAGCGGCACCATCATTTTGATGATCTGGGCAATGGCCCAGGCCGCCACTGCCAGGATCAGGATCCAGATCCCCATGTGGCGTTCGATCAGATCATATTCCAGCATATCAGTTCTCCCGTCCGGCCAGCGCCTCCGCCAGCCAGCAGAGGAAGCCGGACCGCTCCGCCCCGAAGGGGGCGAGCGCCTCCACGGCCTCCCCGGTCAGCTTCTCGACCAGCGCCCGGCAGTCGTCCATGCCCAGCAGACTGACAAAGGTGGTCTTTTCATTGGCCTGGTCGGAGCCCACCGGCTTGCCCAGGGTGGCCTCGTTCCCCTCCACGTCCAGCATGTCGTCCCGGACCTGGAAGGCCATGCCCAGCTTTTGGGCGTAGCGGCGGACCGCCTTCTGCGCCTCCTCCGACCCGCCGGCCACGATGCAGCCCATTTCGGCGGCGGCACTGAGGAGAGCGCCCGTTTTCAGCTTCTGGAGCTGTTCCACATCGTAGCGGGACACCGCCCGCCCCTCGGCGGCCATGTCCAGCACCTGGCCGCCCACCATGCCCTGGGCGCCCGCCGCCCGGGCCAGGCAGGCCGCGGCGGCCACCACCCGCTGGGGCGGGAGAGGGCTGTCCTCCCCCAGGGCGGTCTCAAAGGCGGCGGTCAGGAGGCCGTCCCCCGCCAGCACGGCGGTGGCCTCTCCGTAGATCTTATGGTTGGTGGGCTTGCCCCGGCGGAGATCGTCGTCGTCCATACAGGGCAGGTCGTCATGGATGAGGGAGTAGGTGTGGACCATCTCCACCGCGCAGGCGAAGGGCATGGCCAGCGCCGGATCGCCGCCGCACATGCGGCAGACCTCCAAGGTCAGCACCGGCCGGATGCGCTTGCCCCCGGCCAGCAGGCTGTACTCCATGGCGTCGTAGATGTCCCCCCGGGGCTCCCGGCCGCGGAAGCTGTTCCGCAGGGCGGCCTCCACCTGCTCCTGGAGTTCTTTCAGATGGGCTCTCTCGTCCATGGACTCACGCTCCCTCCGTGAACGGCGTCTCCACCGGCGTCCCGTCGGCGCCGGCGGTCAGCTGCTGCACCTTCTGCTCGGCCTTATCCAGCAGCCCGGAGCACTGCTTCATCAGCCTGGTCCCCTCCTCAAAGAGCTTCAGGGACTCCTCCAGAGGAGCGTCCCCCCGCTCCAGGAGGCCGACGATCTCGTCCAGCCGGGCCATGGCCTCCTCAAAGGTCTTCTTTTTCTCTGCCATCACTGCCTCCTCTTTCCCTCCACACGGCAGTCCAAAGTGCCGTCGGAGAGCCGCAGGGTGAACACGTCCTCGTTCTCCACCTGGTCCACCGAGGAGAGGATCTCCCCCGCCCCGGTCCTGGCCAGGCTGTAGCCCCGGCCAAGTACCTTCAGAGGGCTCAGGGCGTCCAGGGAAGCCGCCAGCCGGGCGAAGCGCTCCCGTTTTCCCGCCATGGCGCCGGTGAGCCCGTGGGCCAGCCGGCGGCTCTGGTAATCCAGGAGCATCCGCCGGTCCTGAAGGGCGGCCATGGGGTCTCGGAGGGCCCGACAGGCCTCCATCCGGGCCAGATCCCGGCGGCCGCGATCCAGCTTCCCCTCCAGGAGAGCGGCCATGCGTTGACTCCGGTGGGCCAGCTCTGCCGCCACCTCGCTCTGGTCGGGCACGGCCAGCTCGGCGGCGTTGGAGGGGGTGGCCGCCCGCAGGTCGGCCACAAAGTCGGCGATGGTCACGTCGGGCTCATGGCCCACGGCGGAGATCACCGGGATAGCGCTGTCGTAGATGGCCCGGGCCACGCCCTCGTCGTTGAAACACCACAGGTCCTCCATGGACCCGCCGCCCCGTCCGGTGATGAGCACGTCGGCCAGCCGGTGGGCGCTGGCGTAACGGATGGCGCCGGCGATCTCCCGGGCGGCCTCCGCCCCCTGTACCCGCACCGGCAGCAGCAGCACCTCGGCCACGGGCCAGCGGGCCTTCAGAATGCGGAGCATGTCCCGCACCGCCGCCCCCACCGGGGAGGTCACCAGGGCGATGCGCTCCGGGTACCGGGGCAGAGGCTTTTTGTGGGCGGGGTCAAAGAGCCCCTCCCGATAGAGCTTCTCCTTGCACTGCTCGAAGGCCACATGGAGGTCCCCCACCCCGTCGGGGGTGAGCTCGGCGCAGTAGAGCTGATACTGCCCGTCCCGGGGAAAGACGGCCACCCGGCCGAAGGCGATGACCTTCATGCCGTTCTCCGGCCGGAACCGCAGGCGGGAGGCCTCCCGGCGGAACATGACGCACCGGATGGCGCCCCCCTCGTCCTTCATGGAAAAATAGTGGTGCCCGGAGGGATAGGTCTTGTAGTTGGAGATCTCCCCCCGGACAAAAACGCCGCTGAGGAACCCATCCCGGTCGATGAGCTCCTTCAGGTAGCCGTTGACCTGGCTGACGGTGTAGATCTGCCGCTGCGCGCTCATGGATCTCCTCCCATGGTGAGGGCCCGGTGGGTGAGCACCGCCACTCCCAGGGCGTTGTCAGCGGAACAGACCGGCGGGGCAAAAACGGCGTCGGCCAGGACCTCCCGCAGCAGGCTGTTGGAGGCCACCCCGCCGGAACACAGCACCGGCAGGCCGGGGTACTGCTCCAGGGCACGGTCGGTGACCCGGCGGATGGTGCGGGCCACCGTGGCCACGGCGAACCGGGCGATGTCCGCGGCGGGCTCCCCCGCCGCCGCCATGGCCTTCACCTTGTTCTCCATACCCGAGAGGGAAAATGTAAGGTCATTCAACTTTACAGAAAAACCACGGACCGGCTCACCCTCCCGGCTCAGGGCGTCCAGGGCCTTCCCCGCCGGGAATCGCAGTCCCAGAGCCACGCCGGTGCGGTCGATGAGCTGTCCGGCAGAGATGTCGCTGGTGCCGCCGATCTTCCGGGGCAGGACACCCGTTCCATCCGGCTCCACATACAGTAGCTCGGTGGTACCGCCGGAGAGATGCCAGGCCAGCAAGGGCCTGTCCAGCAGCTCCGGCCGCCCCGCCCCCCAGGCCACGGCGGCGATGTGTCCCTGCTGATGGGCGCAGGGAAAGAAGGGCACCCCCAGAGTGTCCGCCAAAATACGCCCGGCGGTCTCCCCCGCCAGGAAGCAGGGCATGTAGGAGCCCTCCACCCACCGGGGCTTGATGCTGGCCCCCACGGCGGAAATCCCCTCCAGCCGCCCCTCCGCCCGGAGCTGGTCGAAGAGCGCGGGGAGGCGCTTGACGTGCTGGAAGAGGGCGTCGCTCTGGCGCAGGCCCAGACCGCCCGCCTCCACGTCCAGCAGTCGGCCCAGCTGGTGGCCGTCCGCCCCGTCGAAGAGGGCCACGGAGGTGGTGTAGTTGCTGGTGTCCAGCCCCAGGCAGCGCTTGATGGTCACTGCTCCTCCTCCGCCTTGGCGACAGCCCGCTCCGGGGGCAGCTCCCCCCGGACGAAGGCGCCCAGGATGCCGTTGATGAAGGCGGCGGTCTCCTGGGTCTCGTAGTGCTTGGAGAGCTCCACCGCCTCGTTGATGGCGGCCGCCGCGGGGATGTCGGGCATGTAGAGGATCTCATACATGGCCACCCGCATCACCGCCGCCGCCATGCGGGAGATCCGGGAGAAGGACCAGCCGATGGCATACTTGGAAATATAGCCGTCCAGCTCGGCGCCGTGCTCATAGACCCCCTTCACCAGGTCCTGGATGTACTGGCGCTGCTTCTCGTTGGGGAACTCCTGGTACAGAGGGTCCTCCCCGCTGAGCTGCTGGAAATTTTCCCGGTTCAGGGACTCCTTGAGCAGATCGTCGGCACTCTCATTGGAAAAGCCCAGCGCGAAGGCCAGATGGACTGCGATCTCCCGGGCGTTGCTCCTGGTCATGGTGTTTCCTCCCAAAATTCTCTTTCTGTTCCTGATGGATATGATGTATATTCATTATATACAGTTTTCGGCGGAAAATAAACCCCTAATTTCCGGTCTGAAAAGGCAAAAAGAGCATTGAGCGCATATCGAATGGCTCAATGCTCTTTGAGGGCGACACGATTTACAGAGCCTTTTTCGGCTCTTTCTCAAAGACCACGCCGCCAACATTCACATTGACGGCGGCGACCGTCAGGCCGCTTGTAGCTTCGATGCTGCCGGCGACTGCCTCCTGCACCGCCCGGGCCACGTCGGGGATGGTGTATCCGTACTTCACCAGGATACCCAGGTCTACCGTGACGCTCTCCTCCTCCACCAGGATGTGGATGCCCCGGCTCAGGTTCTTCTTGCCCAGAAGCTCGGCCAGATCGGTGCCCAGGTTGGCGGCCAGACCGCCGATGCCCTCCACCTCCAGCACCGCGGCGGCGGCGATCACCGCCAGGACTTCTTCCGATATATGGATATTTCCCAGCTCGTCGGACCGGGAAACGTACTCCTTACCTTCTCCCACAGTGGTCACGCTCCTTTTATGGTTTGAGAGTATTTTACCACAACGGTCCCGGATTTACAATCTGATTTTTGCAAAAGGGGCGGATGCAAAAGCATCCGCCCCTTTTGGTTCAGCTGGCCTCTATGATCTTGATCTGACTGGCGGTGAAGCCGGTCTCGTCCATGACGATCTCGCTGATCTTGGCCGTGTCCGTCTGAGAGAGGGGCTGGGCGTTGTTGGAGACCACCACGCTGATGCTGTCCTCACTAAGGAAGGCCACGCAGTCGGCGTACCCCTTGGCGGTGACCAGATTCTCGATGTTGGCCTCGGACAGGGTGAAGGCCGCCATGGACTGGATGGCCTCGTTGGCCTGATCGATGGAGGCCTGGTCGGCGTTCTCATCGGTGGCCGCCTGCTGGAGGAGGGACAGGGCGCTGTCCCTGGCCTGCTGCCGGTTGAGCCGGGCGCTGTCAAAGTAGCTGTCGGTGCTCTCCCCCGATACCGACGCCCCCTCGTCTCCGGCGTCGGTGGACACCGGCGACGTCTCGGCCAGCAGCGGGTCCTCCGCCTGGCCGCCCACCAGCGCCGCCTCTCCCAGCACCTTCCCCGTGTCCGTGGCGCCCTCCATGCCCTCCTGGCTGTAGGACCAGTTGAGATAGACCGCCGCGCACACGAAGAGTATGATGGCGGCCACCACCGCGTTCCGCTTCCAAAGTTTCATCCTGACGTCTCCTCCTTACTTACCTTTACAGATCGAGATCCTGTCGGCGCCCAGCCCGGTGAGGTCGGCCACCGCCTCCGCCAGCTTGAGCCGCACCGTAGGGTCATCCCCGCCGGGGCAGACCACCACCGCCCCCTGAAATTGAGGGGCCAGCTCCTGGAGCGCCACCGCCTCCTCCCGGCCGGAGCCGCCGGAGATCACCACGGTGGTCCGCTCCTCACCGCTGCTCCCCTCCCGGTCCGACACCGTCACGTCCTGGGCCAGGACCTGCCGGGCGCCGGAGCGCAGGGTGAGGGCCACCGTCACCTCCCCCGCCCCGTCGATCCTGGAGAGGGTCGCCTCCAGCTTCTCCTCCAGTTCATCCACGGAAAAGGCGGTGGCGGCCTGCTCCGCTTCTCCGGCGTGAGCGGTCTCCCCGCCGCCCGACGGGATCGGCAGCAGCAACAGCAGCAGCCCGGCCAGCAGGACCAGCAGCACGAACTTATACTTTTCCAGGGCCGTCATCGCCTTTTTGGCCGCCGCCGCGGCCCGCTCCGCCCCCATCATCCTTCCCCGCCTCCCTTTTCATAGCTCTGCTGCTCCGCCGGGATGGCCAGATCGGCCTCGATCCGCCGGGACAGCCGGGCCTGCTCCTCTTCGGTCAGATCCCCCACCAGCACCACCGACGCCGGATAGGGCACACCGTTTTCCTCCACGGCGCAGGTGACCCGGACCTCCTGACAGGAGATCCCCAGCTCCGCCGCCTTGTCCAGAATATATGCGCCGGTCTCCTCCCCTATGATGGATTTCATCAGGTCCAGCCCCGCCTCCTCCGCGGCGGGGACCGCCTCTGCCTCCAGCCGCAGGCTGGCCGCCGACAGGACGGTGAGATCCACCTCCAGCACCGGCTTCACCACCGCCGCCAGCAGCAGCAGGCCGCCGGCCAGCCGGCCGATCCTCCGCACCGTCCCCCCAGCCATGAGACTGTCGGCCAGGGCCACGATGATAGCGGCACAGGTGACCCCGGTGAGCCATTGGCGCAGCAGCTCCATCACGGCGACGACAGGGAGACCGCCGACACCATGGACACCAGGAGCAGCAGGGCGGAGGCCCCTGTCATCCCCAGCACCAACCCGAAGGCGCTGCCGATCTGATCGATGAGCCCGGCCACCCTGCCGTCGGCCACGGTGGCCGCCAGGGCTCCGGTGAGCTTATAGGCCAGATAGTGGACGCCCAGCCGGAGGAAGGGCACCAGGCAGATGGACAGGATGGTCAGCATCCCAAAGACCCCCACCGCGTTTTTCAGCACGCCCGCCCCGGCCAGCACGGTCTCCGCCGCGTCGGAGAGGATGCCCCCCACCACCGGCACCATGCTGGACACCGTAAAGCGGGCTGCCTTGACAGCTACCGCGTCGGCCGTGCCGGCTACCACCCCGCTGACGGTGAGGTAGCCCACATAGGTGAGGAGCAGAATGGTGAGCACCGTGGTCACCACCCACTTCAGCACTCCGGCCAGGCGCTTGAGCCCCTCGTTCCCCACCGCCGCGCAGGCGGCGCAGGCGGCGATATAGCCGTAGGTCAGCGGCAGCAGGAGGCCGTTGATGGCGGTGAGGAGCAGGTCGGAGAAGAGCATGGCGGCAAACTGCCGGGCCGCCGCGCTCCCCGGGGAGCCCCCCAGGGCGGTGGCCGCCGCCATGGTGGGCAGCAGGATCTGCCCAAAGGCGGCCATCCGCTCCAGGGTCTCCCGGCCCATGCCGATGAGGGTGCCGGCATCGCTCACGGCGATGGCGGTGATGGCGGCGGACGCCGCCATGGGCACCACCTGGAGGCCCGTCCCCTCCCCCGCCGTCTCCCAGGCCCCCTGGGCCAGGGAGGCCAGCAGCACCACCGCCAGCAGCACCACTCCGCTGTTGACGGCCTGGCGGATGGCCCCGCCGGCGGCGGAACGCCCCTCCTCCAGGATCTTTTTGAGCCCCTCATCCAGGTCCACCCCGGCCACCTCGCCGCCGGGGGCGTACTCCCCGGCGGCCTCCGAGAGCCCGTCCAGCCCCAGGGCCTCCGACTGCTCCGCCAGGATATCCTCCGACGCCGCCCAGACCGGCGTGCAGAGCAGCAAAAGGCAGAGGAGCGCCATACACGTCCCTTTCATATTCATCCACGTCCCTTTTCACAGCAGTCCCGTCACCATGTCCAGGACCGTCTCCAGCAGGGGCAGGGCGGCGCACAGGGCGCAGGCCGCCCCCGCCGTCTCCACGAAGGCGGCGATGCCGCTCTCCTTGGCGTCCCGGCACAGCTCGGCCGCCAGCCGGGTGAGGATGGCGATGCCGGTGGTTTTGACCACCGGGGCCACCACCGCCGGGGAGAGTCCCGCCGTGTCGGAGAGCAGGTCCATGAGGGCCCGCACCGACGAGAGGGCCTCCAGGGAGGCGCTGAGCAGGATGGCCCCGGCCACGATGGCCAGCACCAGGCCCAGCTCCGCCGCCCCCTTGCGGACCACGGCGGCGCACAGGGCCGCCGCCACCGCGATGGCGGCCAGTCTCAGCATGTCCGGCATGGCCCGTCACAGCCCAAAGAGGTCCTTGACCAGCGTAAAGAGGTCGCTGATCTCCTGGACCACCATCATGAGCACCACCACCAGCCCCGCCAGGGTGGTCATGGTGGCCTGCTCGTCCCGGCCGGACCGGGTGAGCACCTGGTTGAGCACCGACACCAGGATGCCGATGGCGGCAATTTTGAAGATGAGGTCAACATCCATGGTCCTTCCACTTCCCCATTCCTGTTGAGATAGCGCGCCGCCGTTACAGCAGCAAAATGGCCAGCATGGCCCCGGAGCCCACGCCCAGGGCGGTATAGACCCGTCCCAGCCGCCGCCGGTCCTCCTCGGCCCGGGCCAGGCAGACCTTGAGCCCCTCCTCCGCCCGCTCCAGGGCGGCGATCTGGCCGTCGGCGTCGTAGCGCCCCAGGACCTGGCCCAGCTCCGCCAGCACTGCCCGCTCCTCCCGGGTGAGCAGCAGCTCCGGCTCCGCCTCCAACGCCCGGACCCAGATCTGCCCAAAGGACCGCTCCCCCAGCTCCTCCAGGTGGTCCCGGCAGCGGGCGAAGAGGTAGCGGGCCGGCTCGCCGGCCTGCCTGGCCGTCCGCTCCATGAGCTCCGGCATGGCGGTGCGCCGGAAGGAGAGCTCCCGCTTCAGGATCTCCAGGCCTCCCACCAGGGAACGGAGAGACCTTACCCGTTCGCCCAGCTGTCCGGCGGCACACAGCCCCAGGCCGGCCGCCCCCGCCGTCAGCAGCAGGGCGCCCACCAGCCTCAGCACGGTCCTCCCTCCCCCAGTTCGGCCAGGGTCCAGCGCCGCCCCTCTCCCCGACCGGTCAGCACCACCGCCCGGGACAGGACGCCCCGGCGGACCAGCCTCCGGAAGACGGGCCGGCAGAGGAGGTCCTCCGGCCCGGCGGCGTGGGCGGTGCACAGCAGGGCCACCCCGCAGCCCGCCGCCTCCTCCAGAGCGGCGGCGTCCTCGGGGCCGGCCACCTCGTCCGCCGCCAGCACCTGGGGATTCATGGCCCGCAGCAGCAGCTTCAGGGCAACGGCTTTGGGGCAGCCGTCCAGCACGTCGGTGCGGGCGCCCAGGTCGTTCATGGGAAGGCCGTCGTACATGGCGGCCAGCTCTCCCCGCTCATCGGCCACCCCCACCCGCAGGGGCGGCCCTTCGATGCCGTCGGAGAGGCGGCGGATCAGGTCCCGGAGGATGGTGGTCTTGCCGCCCCCCGGCGGGGAGAGGATCACCGTCCCCCCTGTCCTCCCGGCGTCCCGGAGCATCGGCCGTACTCCGGCCGCAGCCCCGGGCACCTCCCGGGCAACGCGGATGGAGAGGGAAGACAGGCTCCCCAGGGTGCGGATGGCCCCGTTTTCACACACCGCGCTGCCGCACAGGCCCACCCGGTGTCCGCCCCGGACAGTGACGAACCCCTCCCGGACCCGGTCCAGCACGGCGTGGGCGGAGGCCTGGGTGGCCACCTCCAGCACCAGCCGCAGGTCCTCCCCGGTGACGCGCTCTCCCTCAAGGCCCGGCAGGGGGACCTCTCCCTCCGGCAGCACTGCCGTGGGCGGACGTCCCGCCCGGAGCCGCAGCTCCTCCACCCTGGCCTTGTCCGTCTCCGGCAGGCGCTCCGCCCCCTGGCGCAGGGCCCAGGGCAGCAGGGCCGCCGCCTGGGAAAACCGCTCCGCGGCCTGTCTCCTCACGGGTACCATCATGGCGCTCAGCACCTCTCTCCTTTGCAGATGCTCCATTCTATGAGAGGTAGTACAGGCCTATGACTGCCCGTCCAAGATTTTTCCTAAATGCAGAAAGCGTGCGGCCGAAAGCCGCACGCTTTTCCTCTGCTGTATTTTTTATCGATCTCTGGGAGCTGACCGTGGGTCCATGGCGTCCCGGACGGCGTTGCCCAGGATCTGGAGGCAGACCACCGTCAGGACGATGAGAAGGCCCGGCGGCAGCCACACCCAGGGCCGCCCGGTGAGAACGGCCAGGCTGGAGGCGCTCTGCATCAGATTGCCCCAGGAAGCCTGGGGCGGCCGGATGCCCACCCCCAGAAAGCTGAGGCTGGACTCGGACAGGATGGCCCGGCCCACCCGCTGGCCCAGGGCCGCCCACACCGGCGCCACCACATTGGGCAGCACATTGCGGGTCAAAATGGTCCCCGTCCTGGCCCCCAGGGCCCGGACGGCCAGAATGTACTCCTTCTCCCGCACAGAGAGCACGTTGCCGTACACCAACCGGGCGATGCCCGGCCAGCCCAGCAGGCCCATGACCAGCACCAGGTTGAGCACCGACGCCCCCACCAGGGTCACCAGGCACAAAATGAGCACGATGCTGGGAAAGGACTGGAACACATCAGCCAGACGCATGATCCAGAACTCCCATTTCCCCCGCCGGTAACCGGCCAGCAGGCCCAGGGGGACGCCGATGGCCAAATTGATGGCCGCCGTGGCAAAGCCCACCAGCAGGGAGACCCGCCCGCCGCAGATGAGCCGGGAGAACACATCCCGGCCCACGTCGTCGGTGCCCAGCCAGTGCTCCGCCGAGGGAACGGCCCAGAAGCCGGCCGCCCGGTCGGTGACGTCGGGCTCCAGCCCCAGCAGCGGGGGCAAAAGCAGCACGCACAGGACCTCCAGGGCCAGAACGGCCATACAGAGCACCGCCCGCCGGTCCGAACGCAGGCGATGCCACACACGCCTACCGCCCCCCATAGCGCACCCTCGGGTCCACCAGGCCGTAGACCACGTCCAGCAGCAGGCTGGTCAGCAGCACCGCCAGGGCCATGACTACCGTGACGCCCATGACCACATTGTAGTCCCGGCCGCTGACGGCGGAAAACATGAGGCTGCCCATGCCGGGCCAGCCGAAGATCCGCTCCACCACCACCGAACCGCCGATGATGTGGGGGATGTGAGTGAGCACGCTGGTGAGCACCGGGATGAGGGCGCTGCGCAGGGCGTGGCGGACCACCACGGCCCCCTCCTTCAGGCCCTTGGCCCGGGCGGTCATGATGTAGTCCTCCCCCATCACCTCCAGGCAGGCGCTCTGGGTCTGGCGGAGGATGCTTCCCACGTTGCTCACCCCGATAATCCCGGCGGGGAGGATCAGATGTCGGAGCAGATCGGCCGGCCCTCCCCCGCCCACCGTCCGGTACATGCCGGAGGAGGGCAGCCAGCCCAATTGGACGGAAAAGAGGAAAATGCCCACCAGGGCCAGGAAAAAGCCCGGCACCGCCGAGCCGGAGACGGTAAAGAGGTGGGCCAGCCGGTCCCACACCCCTCTGGGCTTCCAGGCCGCCATCACCCCCAGCGGGACGGCGATGGCCACCGCCAATACCACGCCGGTGCCGGTGAGGAGCAGCGAGGGCCAGAGCCGCTGGACGATGAGGTCGGCCACGTCCTGCCCATAGTGGTAGGAGCGGCCCAGATCCCCATGGAAAAGCCCTGCCAGCCACAGGACGTACCGGGCGGGCAGGGGCCGGTCCAGACCGAGGGCGGCCTCCACAGCCGCCTGCTCCGTGGTGCTGGCCGCCCCCTCCCCCATGAGGTCGGTGAGGTCCCCGGGCGCCAGGTCCACCAGCAGAAAGACGAGGATGGTGATGCCGAAGAAAACCGGGATGGCGGTGATGAGACGCCTGCGGATATACTGTGCCATTGTGTTCCCTCCTGCACTTCCGGCCCGGTCAAGGGCACAGGGGACCCCGGAGCC
>CALWYC010000003.1 GCA_944385655.1 uncultured Intestinimonas sp.
TCACCCTGGGCGGCAAGACCTACAAGGAGGGCGACTGGATCAGCCTGGACGGCTCCACCGGCAACATCTACGGTGAGGCTGTGGCCACCGTGCCCGCCGATCCCGGCTCCGGCTACTTCGGCCGCCTGATGGGCTGGGCCGACAAGTACCGCCAGCTGGGCGTCTACACCAACGCCGACACCCCCCGCGACGCCAAACAGGCTGTGGCTTTCGGCGCGGAGGGCATCGGCCTGGTCCGCACCGAGCATATGTTCTTCGAGGGCGACCGCATCAAGGCCGTCCGTGAGATGATTGTGGCCGAGAACACCGAGGAGCGCAAGAAGGCTCTGGCCAAGGTCCTGCCCTATCAGCAGGGCGACTTCGAGGGCATTTACGAGGTCATGGGCGAGCGCCCGGTGGTCATCCGCTACCTGGATCCCCCGCTCCACGAGTTCCTGCCCACCAAGGCCGATGACATCGCCGAGCTGGCCGCCGACATGGGCATCACCGCTGAGCGGCTCACCGAGGTGGTGGCCTCCCTCCACGAGGTCAACCCCATGATGGGCTTCCGCGGCTGCCGTCTGGCCGTGGCCTATCCTGAGATCGCCGAGATGCAGACCACCGCTGTCATCAACGCCGCCATCAACGTCACCAAGAAGGGCCAGTACACCATCAAGCCCGAGATCATGATCCCCCTGACCACCGACGTCAAGGAGATGAAGTACGTCAAGGAGATCGTGGTGAGCACCGCCGACAAGATCATCGCCGCGTCCGGCATCGACCTCAAGTACGAGGTGGGCACCATGATCGAGGATCCCCGGGCCGCCCTGCTGGCCGGCGAGATCGCCACCGAGGCTGAGTTCTTCTCCTTCGGCACCAACGACCTCACCCAGCTGACCTTCGGCTTCAGCCGTGACGACGCCGGCAAGTTCCTGGGCTACTACTACGACAAGAAGATCTATGAGTCCGATCCCTTCGCCCACCTGGATCAGAACGGCGTGGGCAAGCTGGTGGAGATGGCCGTCAAGGCCGGCAAGGCCACCCGTCCCGGGATGCACATGGGCATCTGCGGCGAGCACGGCGGCGACCCCACCTCCGTGGAGTTCTGCCACAAGGTGGGCCTCACCTACGTCTCCTGCTCTCCCTTCCGTGTGCCCATCGCCCGTCTGGCCGCCGCTCAGGCTGCCATCAAGAACCCCCGGTAATTCCACAGGGTTCAGGTACACTATTGCACAAAAGATCCCCCGGCTTGCAAAAGCCGGGGGATCTCCGTTTTTATTCGGGAACCCAATCAATCTGTTAGAATACGTTTTTTGAAAAAGTAACACGATAAGACAGTGGTCGTCGGCGTGTAAGGAGAGACTGCCCGATGTGCTCTTGATTGGAGCGCATCGGGCAGTTGCGATTTAGTAAATCATTTTTGTTAAATCTAATGGAACATAATGCGTATGAAATAGTTCACTTCATTAAATAGATCTTGATGTGTACGAGATAGCCGTCTCCGCTCGGTTGTGAATACAAAGTAGCTACTTTTGCTCCATAGTTGATCCACTCATATTTTCCGTGCGGCGCGTGGAGTACGGGGGCAGAGCGGATATAGGGAGGGGGATCCCCATCGTTTTTGATGTAGGTGCTGTTTTCGATTGTGATGTAAACACCGTCATCTGTCTGGAGCAGATACTTTGCGGATACAGATTTACTGTTAAAGTGCCTGCCGTCTTGCGCGCCGCCATAACAGGTGTTCCAGTCGGCGCCTCCGGGAACGACAGTCCCGTTGATGCACCCATGGAAGTGCCCGCCATCGATGGTAATGACCCGCAGATAGCCGAAGTCATTGGCGCCGACGACCAGGGTGCTTTTGCAAACAAGTTCCAGCTCAAACAGAAACTCTGCGTTGAGTTTTTCAACAGGTCCCATGGCGGTTTCCTTCCTTTGTCAAAGGTTCAAAAGCTGAGCGGAATTTGATTTGATGTCAGGAATCCACTCGTATGGATAGCCAGTTGGAAGCATTGGGGGCGCTGCGGTAGGCATAGTTGGAGAAGAGGACGCAGAAGAAACTGACAAGGGAAACAACGCCCCAAAACAGGAATACCCGAGAATAGGTGCCGGACAGGGATACGATGGTGCCGATGGCCAGGAAGCAAAGATTCCGCAGCAGATTGGCGCCGGTATAGAGGATTTTCCAGACGTGGGCATAGTGAGGACGGCCATACTGCTCCACAAGGGTGGAGGCGACGAGATTGGCATTTGCGCCGCCGGCAGTCAGTGCGCAGGTGGCCATAGCAAAGGCGGCCCAGGGGTTGGCATGGGCCAGCCAGGCACCGGTATAGCCCACCGTATACATCAAGGCAAAGAGCAGACTGGCCTTTTTAGTGCCGAATTTGGTATCCACCGCACCCAGCAACAGACTTCCTAAGGCGGAGCAGACGCTCATGATGCTCATCAGAAAAACGGCACGGGTGGGCGTAAAGCCCTCTTCAATCATATAGGGAACAAAGGCGGTGGCACCGCCGGTGGAGGCAATATACAGAAGCCCCCAGCCAAAAATAAATAACATTCCATCCTTGCTGAAAACAAGGTCGCGGATCTTCCAGACCTGAAGGTTTTCACCGCCGCCCAGACGGGCACGTTCTGCCGCAGTCATCTCCATATTATCAGGTAAAAGGCCGCACTCTTCGGGCGTATCCCGAACCCAGGCCAGGGTGATCAGGCCAAAAACTGCGATGCCAATTGCAAAAATCAGACAGACGTTGTCAAAGCCGATGATGGGAGAAAAAGCGGTCATGAACATGATGGTAGTAAAGCTCGCGGCCATCATACCAGCGGTAGTAATGCCCATAACGAAGCCCTTTTTCCGGGGAAACCAGTTGGTCATGAGGGCGTTGGTAGAGGACCAGGAGTAGCCGTTGAAAGTGGACTGGCAGATGGCCGCCCAGACGATATACATACCCAACGTCTGACCATAGCCCAGAATCAGCAGGCCCACTGCTGTGGCAAGGCAGGAAAAGCAGGTGACCAGACGGGGACCCCGCTTGACGATCAGGCTGCCAATCACAAATGTCATGATCACACCCACAAAGCCGCCAATGGTGTTGACCGAGGTAATGATATTCTGATCCAGGTTATTTTTCTCAGCATACAGACGGACGATGGTGCTCACGCCTACACCGGCCAGGGTGCCGTAGATCAGGTAAGTCAAAAAAGAATGTAAGACCAGAGAATAGCCCCGCAGAAAGCTCTTTTCAGCTTTGGTTTTCATAAATGGCCCCTCCATGTTAAATCGAAGTGTTGTCATTCAGAATAGCAATTGGCCGGGTCCAGCCGGCGCTGCCGCCCTTGATCTTAATGGGGATACAGATGACCTTGAAGCCAAAGGGCGGGAGCTTGTCCAGATGATTCATTTTTTCCATGTGGCAGTAGCAGCATTCCGCACCGGCCTTGTGGCCCTCCCAAATAATGGATGGGTCGTGCTCCTGAGCAAATCGCTCTGCGATGCGGGGCAGGGGAGCATCCCAGCTCCATGCGTCTGTCCCCACAATGTGGATGCCCTGTTCAGTCAGCCACAGGGTGGCTTCCCTGCCTACACCACAGCCTGCATTCAAATATTCTGCCCTGCCCCATGCGCGCATGGCGCTGGTGTGTACAAGAACGATATCGTTGGGTTTGAGCTGATAACCAATTCGGACAAAGTAATCCTGAAAGTCCTGGGAAGTACAGACATAGCCGTCCGGCTTGTCAGAAAAATCCACCATCACACCATCGCCCATACACCACTCCAGCGGGATCTGATCAATGGTCCAAGACGGTTTCCCGTGGTCCATGGTGGGATGATAGTGATAAGGCGCATCCATGTGAGTGCCGGCGTGGCTTCCCAAATGCAGGGTCTCCACCGCCCAGCCGGCACCATCGGGCAGATCTGCCTGTGTTGCTCCTGGAAAAAATGGAAGCATGCTCTCGATGCCGGCATTATGATCTGTATATTCGATCCTGACGATATTTTCCGGAGGATCGACGGGTAGACCATCCTCCAATGCTACACTAAGATCAATCATTCGCATAATTGTGACTCCCTCCTTCTGTTTTTTGCCCGCGTGACAGCTTTACAGTAATCAGCTGTCGGGAGATCTTCAACATACAAAAATCCGGAAACGTTCGCTCTCGAACATTTCCGGATTTTTGTATGCAGTAATTTTCGGCACGACCTCATTCATTTTGGTCCCATCGCATAAAACGGGTCCAAAAGACAGTCAGAGCCTTTGCCATCTCCTCGGGCGTTTCCTTCATCCCTGTAGTCAGCCACTTGGAAAAAAGTGCCACATACACCCAGGAGCAGATGACGGAGCTCAATTCCTGTGTAAGTTCAGGGTCTCCGTCTTCGCTCCAGAGTTCCTGGGTCTGAGAAATCCAGTGGTAAAGATAATGGCTCAATGCGTCAGAAAAATCTCCTTCGCCGCGGCCAGAGGCGAACAGTTTCCACAGCCTCTGATTTTCCTGAATGTAACGAAAATATTCTACAAAGATCGGGTTTGTGCCGCCGGTCCAGTGGAGGATCCCGTCAGTCCGACGGGTCCTCCGCACCTTTTCCATGATTGCGCCCAAACCGTTAAACTGTTCCTCCCGAAGGACCCGCATGAGCTGATACTTGTCCTCATAATGAGCATAAAATGTGGCCCGGGACACGTCTGCACGGGACAGAATGTCCGCTACACGGATCTGGTAGAACCCCTTCTCTTCCAAAAGATCAATAAAGGCTGCCCTGATCCTGCGATCACTTTTGCATAATCCTTTTTCAGCCACGGTGCGTATTCCTCCCCCTACGTTGGTGTTATGCCCGCTGTTTGCACTAAAGAATATAGCAGTTTGTGCAGGGATGCAAGTCCAGAAAAAGGGGGGTGCCAAGGGAGGTGCAGGTCTGGGCCGTCAAAAACCATACAAAAATAGAAATATGTATATTTTTTGAGAGAAAAAATTAAATAAAATGGATTTAATAGTAATTTAAGACAGTAAATAAGTAAAAGTAAACAAAATTTATTTTGATTTTTTGTCGATACGAGATGTCTTGACCATCTTGAAATATAAGGTGGTTATGTTATAATACCAATTGCAGCAAGAGTATGCACTTGTATACAGAGGAGGGGCTGACGTGATCAAATATGTCCTGAAGAGATTGCTCATGATGATCCCGGTCATGCTGGGGGTGCTCACCATCGCCTTCATCCTGAATGAATTGACACCGGGCGATGCGGCGACGGCCCTGGCGGGCAGCGAGGCCACAGAAGAGCAAGTAGAAGCCATTCGGGAAGAACTGGGGCTGAATGCACCGGTGCTGGTGCGCTATGGCCGTTATGTGTGGGGACTATTTACAAGAGCTGATATGGGTACCTCCTATACCACAAATCAGCCTGTTCTGGATGAGATCCTGGCCCGCTATCCTACTACATTAAAGCTGGCCTTTCTCAGCGTGGCGGTAGCGGTGCTGATCGGGATCCCATTGGGAGTCATTGCGGCGGTCAAGCAGTACACGTGGATCGATAATGTGACCATGACAATTTCTTTGCTGGGCGTGTCCATGCCGCCGTTTTGGCTGGGGCTGTTGCTGATCTTTGTTTTCTCGGTCACCCTTGGCGTGCTGCCGGGCTCAGGATTGGCGGGAGGATGGCAAAGCTGGGTTCTTCCGGTAGTAACCATCGGCTTCAGTTCCGCTGCCACTATCGCCCGGGTGACACGATCCAGCATGCTGGAGGTGATCCGTCAGGACTACATCCGGACGGCCAAGGCCAAAGGGCAGAGCAGTTTTGTCATCGTGGTGGGTCACGGTCTGCGCAATGCGATGATCCCCATTATCACTGTGATTGGAGCTCAAATCGGAGTGCAGCTGGGAGGTGCCGTTTTGGCGGAGACCATTTTTGCACTGCCTGGCCTGGGAAGCTACATGGTGAGCGCCATCAAGGGACGTAACTACCCGGTTGTGCAGGGAGGTGTGGTCTTCCTCTCACTGATCTTTAGTCTGGTCAATCTGGCGGTGGATCTCATTTATACGGTGATTGATCCTTCGCTGAAGACTATGTTTCAGACCAAGGGGCGTCGGGCTGTACGACGGGAAATGAAGCGGCAGCTCATGGAAGGAGATGGCGAGAATGGCTAAAATGCAGACGCCGGCAATGGCCCGACTGGCTCGAAAAAACAGGAGGCGGAAGCAGGAAGCTGGCGTATCCAGCTTGGGCTACGAGGCTTGGAAGCGCCTGAAGAGAAACCGTATGGCTATGATCGGCATGGTCATCATCCTGCTTCTGATCGCCTGCGCCATCTTTGCTCCTCTCATTGCCCCTTATGATTATGAGTATCAGGACTACAACGCCATCCTGCAGCCGCCAAGCGGAACACATCTGATGGGTACGGATAACTTTGGCCGTGACATTTTTAGCCGGGTAGTCTATGGCACCCGGATCTCCATCCCGATCGGCCTCATCTGTGTCTGCATCTCCTCCACGGTGGGCGGTACCTTTGGTGCCCTGGCCGCTTTCTATGGCGGAAAGACAGAAAACATCATTATGCGCTTTATGGACATTTATCAGTCCATTCCGTCCATGCTGTTGGCCATCGCCATTGCCGCGGCGTTGGGTTCCGGTATGCGAAATCTGATTTTTGCCATTGCGCTGGGGACCATTCCGCTCTATGCCAGAGTGGTCCGCGGAGCCATCCTGACAGTGAAGCGAAAGGACTACGTACAGGCAGCACGGGCCATCGGCGCCAGCACTGGCCGACTTATCATCAAGCATATGCTCCCCAACTGTGTCGGTCCCATTATTGTCCAGATGACGTTCAGTGTGGCAGCAGGTATCCTGACCGCAGCCTCTCTGAGCTATATCGGTCTTGGTATTGCTCCGCCCACGCCTGAGTGGGGCGCTATGCTGAACGCAGGCAAGCAATATCTCCAGACCTATCCGCACATGCTGATTTTCCCCGGGCTGATGATCATGATTACAGTCCTGGCACTCAATCTGTTCGGCGACGGTCTGCGCGATGCTCTGGACCCCAGACTGAAGTGAGGTGCATCCAATGAGCAAGACAGTGTTGGAAGTGAAGGACCTGGTGGTCCACTATGAGACAGACGAAGCTGTGGTGGAAGCTGTCAACAACATCAGCTTCTCTCTGGAAGCGGGAGATACGCTGGGTCTGGTAGGGGAGACCGGCGCCGGAAAGACCACGGTGGCCCTGAGTATCATGGGACTGCTTCCGTATCCTCCCTCTCACATCGTACAGGGATCCATTCTGTTGGATGGACAGGACATCACCAAGCTCAAGGAGCGTGAGCTGCGGAAAATCCGGGGCAACAAGGTCAGCATGATCTTTCAGGACCCCATGACCGCCTTGAACCCGGTCCGTACCGTAGGCGAGCAGATCGCCGAGGTGATACGGCTCCACCAGAAGGTCTCCCGCAAGGAAGCCTACCAGAAGGCAGAGGAAATGCTGGAAATGGTGGGTATCCCCAAAGAGCGCAGCAAAGAATACCCCCACCAGTTCTCCGGTGGGATGAAGCAGCGGGTTGTGATCGCCATTGCGCTGGCCTGCAATCCGGAGCTCTTGATTGCAGATGAGCCCACCACAGCTTTGGATGTCACCATCCAGGCACAGGTGCTGGAGCTGATGCGGGACCTTCAGAAAAACAACCAGACGGCGCTGCTGCTGATCACCCATGATTTCGGCGTGGTGGCGGATATTTGCAAAAAATGTGCCGTGATCTATGCCGGTGAGATCGTAGAGTACGGAACTGTGGAGGATATTTTTGACCATCCTGCCCATCCCTACACCTTGGGCCTCTTCCACTCGCTGCCCAGCCTGGACGAGGACGTTGAGCGCCTTACTCCCATTGACGGGATGATGTCAGACCCCACCGATCTTCCCACGGGCTGCAGCTTCTGCGATCGGTGTGACCGGGCGACATCTCTCTGTTCCCAGTCCGATCCGGCGCTGGTGGAACTCTCCCGTGGCCACTATGTCAAATGCCATCACTGCGTAAAGGAGGAGAACTGATATGGGAGCGCTCCTTGAGGTACAGCACCTGAAAAAGTTCTACCCAACCGCCAGGGGTGTCCTGCACGCGGTGGACGACGTCTCCTTTTCCCTGGAAGGAGGAAAGACACTGGGGGTGGTGGGTGAGTCCGGCTGCGGAAAATCCACTTTGGGCAAAACCATCCTGAGGCTGGAGGATCCCACCAGCGGCTCCATCCAATTTGAGGGGAAGGAGATCGGCGGACTGTCCACAGGAGAGTTCAAGCATTACCGTAAGGAAATGCAGATGATTTTCCAGGACCCCTTCGCTTCGTTGAACCCCAGGATGAGTGTCAGGCAGATTATTGCGGAGACCTTCGATATCTATCCGGAGCTCTGTCCCAAGGAAGAGATAGGGAAACGGGTGGACGAGCTGATGGATACGGTGGGGCTGGCCAAACGCTTTGCCAACAGCTACCCCCATGAGCTGGATGGCGGACGGCGGCAGCGTATTGGCATTGCCCGGGCCCTGTCCATGCGTCCAAAATTCATCGTGTGCGACGAACCCGTTTCAGCCCTGGACGTCTCCATTCAGGCACAGATCCTCAATCTTTTGCAGGATCTCCAGGAGCAGATGGGGATTGCTTACATCTTTATTACCCACGACCTGTCAGTGGTCAAGCACATTTCGGATGAGATCTGCGTGATGTACCTGGGCCAGGTGGTGGAGCAATGTGCCACAAAGGAGCTCTTCAACAACACCCTCCACCCCTATACCCAGGCGCTGCTCTCCGCCATCCCCGTCCCCAGTCTCCACAACCGGCGCAAAAAGATCCTGCTCAAAGGAGAGCTCTCTTCTCCCATTGACCCAAAACCGGGCTGCCGCTTTGCCGCCCGCTGCATCTATGCCACTGAGGAGTGCCACAAATCCACCCCCAAACTCCGGGAAGCCTGCCCGGGACATTTTGCGGCCTGTCACCATATTGGCAACATGGGAGAGACATAACTCCCATTGTCAGAGTACGTCCCATAGTAAAAGGAGGAATATTATGAAAAGGAAACTGCTGCGCGTCTCTTCTCTGGCACTGGTCCTGGTCATGCTGGTCACAGCCTGCGGAAAGAGTGAGACTCCGAAGGAGTCCGAGGACACCAGTTCTGCAAATGGGGAGGTCACTGAGCAGGTGAAAAACCTGACTGTGGCCTATAACCTGGAGCCTGCCTCTTTGGACCTCCAGTCGGTGGGCCTGTCCTCCGGCGGTACCACCACCGGTTCCTTCCTGTTTGATACCCTGGTGACCTATAACTCCGAGACCAATACGGTGGAGCCCTGTGTGGCGGAAAGCTGGGAGTGGGTGGACGACACTACCCTCCGCATGAAGCTCCGGGAGGATGTGTACTCCCACAACGGCTACAACATCGTGGCGGATGATATCCTTTATATGCTGGAACGGGGCGTGGCCACTGCCGCTCTGGCCAGATATTACGGCTCCATTGATCTTTCCCGCTGTGCTGTAGTGGATACCTATACGGTAGACATTGCCCTCACCGCTCCTAACCCTGTCTTCCTGACGACCCTGGCACAAAGCTGCTATGCCATCTCCAGCAAGGAGGGCATTGAAGCCCAGGGCGGCCTGGAGGAATTTGCCCGGGCGCCCCAGGCCATGACCGGTAAATACCGCTTTGTGGAGTGGGTGGCCGGCGACCATGTTACGGTAGAGCGAAATGAGGACTATTGGGGAGAGAAGGCCTACTACGAGACGGTCACCATCCGTTTTATTCCCGATGACACCTCCCGCCTCATGGCTCTCCAGAGCGGCGATGTGGATGCAGTCAATAAGGTCCTGACCAGCCAGACCAGCACCATTACCGAGGGCAGCGGCGTCTCCCTGGTCACCATTGATAACCAGCTCCAGATGTACAACATCTTCCTCAATTGTGCTGATGGCCCTCTGGCCGAAACCAAAGTGCGTCAGGCCATGAGCCTTGCCTTCAACCGTGAGGCGGCACTTCAGGCAATCCTCTTTGGATATGGCTCCGTGGCCGATGGTCTGTTCCCCGAGGGATTCAGCGTGTACGCCGAGCCCACCTCCAACGAGATGTGGCAATATGACCTGGAGAAGGCCCAGAGCTTGATGGCCGAGGCCGGTTACGCCGATGGCTTCGAGATGACGATCATCCTTATGGAGAACCAGATGTACTCCGATGTGGCCGAGTTTGCCCAGAGTGCCTGGGGCCAGCTGGGCATTGATGTGAAGATCGAGACCTCTGACTCCGCCAGTTTCTTTGTCAAACTCAACGCCGGTGAGTATGACGCCTACTCCATTGCCAATAGCGGCTTCGATTACACCTCTGTGTTCAAGACCTTTGACGATCGTCTGGATTATGGTCAGGGCGGCAATACCCAGTTCCACTATGAGGATGCTGAGACATTCTACAGCCTTCTGGACCAGATCTATACGGAGACGGACAGCGCCGCCGCAGTGGAGATCTCCGGCCAGATTCAGGATATCCTGCGGGTAGAGGTGCCCATGATCGATGTGATGAACGGCGCCATTCTCTTCGCCTGTGATTCCAATCTGACTGGGTACTATCTCTCCCCCATGGGAGATCCCATCTTTGTGGATCTGCAGCCCGCCGCATAAAACGATGACATCTGCTGCGGGGCCGGTACCGTGATGGTCCGGCCCCGCGGGAGAAAGGTGGAACAGCTATGATCGGTACCGCAAATGTCGCCATTCAAAACCTGCAGGGACAATTTATCCATGCGTGGAACAAAGGCGACTACGCCTGCTGTGCGGCCTTGTTTACCGGACAGGAGACGGATTGCTTTGAAGCGCCAGACGACGGAATCCGGTTGCCTGGTGGTGAAATTGCTCCCAGGCTGGCCGAAGCTGCCTGTGCCATGGGTACGCCCTTTCTGCTCAGCCATACGCCCGCCATTCGGGTGGAGCGGGAGGGAACGGCAAGGGCTTCCTGGTATCTCAGCACGGTCCAAGAGTCGGCAGAGGGAATGATCCAGGGCAGCGCCCGGTTTGACGCATCCTTCCGCCGGACCGAGGCGGGCTGGCGGTATACCTACATCCAGATCTTCTATATGATGACGCTGGAACCGGAGAACGGTCCGGGGATGGAAGTCTGCGGTTTTCCTGCTGGGGGCATCGAACTGCTTGCACCAGCCTCCAGAGAGACGTCTCCGGCTGACTTCCTGGCTCTGCAGCGAATGCTGGGCCGGTGGAGTCATGATCGGCGGGCAGGTGCGCTGAATGCTTTCTCACGGGCAGAAGATGTGCTGCTCTCCTATTCGCCACTGCTGGAAGAGCCCTGCAGAGGTATTGCTCAGGTAAAAGAAGGGCTGGAACGGCTGGAGGAGCTGGAGAGACAGACCGGTCCTATTCCCCTCACCATCCCCATGCTCACCACCCCATGGATCGAGACCTGTGAGGAACAGGCCAGAGGAAGCTGGCTTGTCATAAGCCACGACCATCAGGCAGGGGAGGATGAAAAGGAGCTGGTGGCCCACCGTGTGGCACAGCTTCTGGTGAATTGGGTGCGAGAGGGGGAGGAATGGAAGATCCGCTCTCTGGTGATGAAGCCTTTGTTCAGTCTGCCATTTAGTGAGATTCTCACTGCCGGCTCTGCAGATACCATTTTGAATATGGAGGGCGCCTGGCTGAACGCACCGGCGCCTACCGGTCGGGGAGACGAACAGAGCAATGAGGATGCCCTCCTGCTGGAGGAGTATGTGGCTTTCTGGGTCAGCGGTTTGCGGTACCGTTCTGAAGCGCCCTTTTACTATCACCGTCTGGCCATTGACTATCCGGAGCTGCTGAGTTACCGACTGGGCTGCCGACCGACCAAACGGGGCCTTCAGGAGGTAACTGACGAGATCTTTGCCATGACCAGTAAATTCTCCACCCTGCAGCCCAAGAGCCCGGGCAATCACACCGGGACCACGCCGGTTATTGAGATCAGTCCAGACGGATCGCGGGCTGTGGCTGTGTGGCTGGACTATGGCTGGACGACTCAGGCAGAGGTATTCGGGATTACGGAGCCGCCCTACTTTGCAAACCCCGCTGTTGCCCGTTATGAGCACCATTATCTGAAGACACCGGAAGGCTGGAAGCTGTACGGTTTTCACTGGGCACCCTTTTACCGGCTGGGGAAGTGGCGCTTTGACTACGCGACCACCAAGGGGTGGAGCGGTACCACCTCGACCAAGCGATTTCCTCTGCCGCTGGAACAGTACCACTACGAGGACGACGAGGCGAAACGGGGGCTGCCGGTGGTGCTGGACCCGCCCATGATCGACTGCCCCTATGAGCGGCCGTGGACGGGGGAGACCGACAAACTTTGAGGCGGACAGCCAAAGGAGGGATTCCCATGTCCGCAAACACCTGGGAGACCGGGTTTCAGCAGTTGGGGGACGGCATCTATTGCTATATCACCAACGGCAAGACCATGATGAGCAACTGTATGCTGGTGACCGGCGACGAGTGTGCCCTGGTCTTTGATGTATTGTGTACCAAACCTTTGACGGAAGCCTTTTTACAGGAGTGCCGCCGTCTTGTGGATAAGCCCATCCGATACCTGGTGATCTCCCACTGCCATGGCGATCATTTCCTGGGTGCCAACGCACTGCCGGAGGCCATCGTCATTGGACACCATTCCCTGAAGGCGGCTTTTGATCAGGATCGAGCCACCCCACGAATGGAAGCGATGCAGAAGCGGCTTCCCCATCTGGATTTTACGGATGCCACTTACCCTTATCCCCAGATCTATCTGACCGACGGATGCTCCATTGATCTGGGCAACCGGATGGTGGAGATCCGGGCCATGGGAAAATGCCACACGGAAGGAGATCTGGCGCTCTGGATCCCGGATGCCAAGTGGATGGCCCTGGCTGATGTGCTCTTCCATAACGTGGTCCCGCCTACCATTTCCGGCGACATCGATCACTGGATCGAGGTGCTGGAGGGGCTGGAGCAGTGCGAGGCAGAACATTTCCTGCCTGGCCACGGGCCTGTCTGCGGCAGGGAGGATGTACGCGCCATGCGGGAGTATCTCCAGCAGGTGCGGGTACAGGCTCAGCTGGTGGCGGATGGAGCGCTGTCCATGAAGGATGAGATACCCTCCCCACTGGAGGAGCGGATGATTCAGGCGGGATGGCTGGAGACCGCACGGACCATTTTTTCAACGGAGCAATATGCAGCCAAGATCAAGGGTGTGCCCTATCGGGCGAATATGCCCCGGGTTCTGGCGGTAGAAGCCAGCCGGAACCGGTGATTTCCTATGTATCCATTGACCCGAATCGATTTCTTACATATAATTATGACATATTAATATAATAGGTAAGATTTGGGGTGCCGTCGATGGGTATCGTCAAAAAAGTCAGTTCTACAGACCAGATCATTGAATACATCCTGGGACAGATCCGGGAAAAAAAGCTGAAGCCAGGAGACCAGCTCATGAATGAGCGAGCTTTTTCCGAAGTGCTGGGCGTGAGCCGCATTCCCCTTCGGGAGGCCATTTCGGCCCTTTCTATCCTGGGGATCGTGGTCCCGCAGCAGGGGTCCGGTACCTTTGTCAACCATTATGATCCCAGTATGCTGGCTAAGGTTATGCGGATTTATGCCATACTGGATGACGTGTCCATGGAGGACATTTTTGAACTGCGTGCCATCATAGAGTCCCAGTCTGTACGCATGGCGGCGGAGCAGGCCACAGAGGAGGAACTCCTTTCCATTGAGAATTGCCTCAAAGAGTGTGAGGAAGCGTTGAAACACACCGATCAGCTCTATCAAAATGCGGAAGATGGCATTAAAATGTTTGGGAAATTCAATCATTTCCACAACCGGGTGGCTGCATGTACCCACAATAAGTTTATGCAGCAGTTTATGGACTCCATCCGGCTGCTTTCTATGGATTATCTGATGCTGGATATCCAGGCCAACCCCGACATCCTGGCAGTGCTGGAGAGCGCCTATCAGGAGCATGCGAGGATTTATTCCATGATCCGGGCCAGAGACAGTGAAGGGGCGACTAAGGCCATGTATCAGCATCTGATGAACGAGTGTTGTTCCATCCAGATCCGCATAAAAAAAGATTGATACGGTCGTTTTGCGCGGCCGGGTACGATCTATAGCCATTCATCAGGGAAACAGGTGGTAAAAGGCAGACCTGCGGGCCTGTCACAGATCGTACACGGCTGCGCAATCTTTTTTTGTAAAATTGGTATTATAACCTTATTATATTATATTTGGAGGAAGTAACATGAGAGAAGCAGTAATCGTTTCAGCGGTGCGCAGCCCTGTGGGGAAATTGGGCGGCGGACTGTCCCCTCTGCGGCCTTATCAGCTGGGCGCCATGGTCATGAAGGAGGCAGTGGCCAGGGCCAAGGTGGCTCCCGAGGAAATCGACGAGGTCATCTACGGCACCGTGGGCAACAAAGAGATGAATGATGCCGCCCGGGTGGTGGCATTGGAGGCCGGCCTTCCTGTGAAGGTCCCGGCCATCGCCTTGGACCGTCAGTGCGGCACCTCTCTCAATGCCCTGGCCTACGCTGCCATCCTCATTCAGTCCGGTGTCCATGACGTGGTGGTGACCGGCGGTGTGGAGATGGACAGCCGCAGGCCCTGGATCATGGAGCGCGCCGACAAGGCTTTTGGCAACAATCCTCCCAAGTTCTATCCGCCCTTCTTTGCTCCCCCCTCCTTTGGCGATGTGCATGTGCTCACTACTGCGGAGAATCTGGCGGTCCGGTACGGCCTTACCCGGGAGATGTGCGACAAGTTCGCCATGGAGAGCCAGGAGAAGGCCGCCAAGGCCTGGGAGGCCGATAAGTTCCGGGAGGAGATCCTGCCCATTGACGTGCCTGTCAAGGGCGGCAACGTCCACCGGGTGGATCGGGATGAGACCCCTCGACTGAGCACCATGGAGCAGCTGGGCAAGCTGCGGGTGGCAACCGGAAAGAAGGACGGTGTTGTGACCGCCGGCAACAGCTCTCCCAACTGTGACGGCGCCTCTTGCGTTGTGGTGATGGAGAAGGAAAAGGCCAAGGCGCTGGGCTGCACCATTCTGGCCACCTTCCGAGGTTATGCCTCTGCAGGTGTGGACCCCGCCTACATGGGGCTTGGTCCCGCCTACGCCATCCCCAAGCTGCTCAAGAGTACCGGTGTGAGCATGGATGAGATCGACCTTTTCGAGATCAACGAGGCCTTTGCTTCTCAGTCTCTGGCCTGTATTCAGGAGCTGAAACTGGACACCTCCAAGCTGAATGTCAACGGTGGTGCCATTGCACTGGGTCATCCTCTGGGCGCCACCGGCGGTATCCTGACCGCCAAGATGGTGTATGAGCTGAAGCGCCGGCAGGCCCGTTACGGTGTCATCGCCTTCTGCTGCGGCGGCGGGCAGGGTGTTGCGGTGCTGCTTGAGCGGGAGGATACCTAAATGCTGCGGAACAGAGAAGAACTGAAGGCTCTCCTGGCGGGGGGGCAGCGGCGTAAGGTTCTGGGTGTGGCCGCCGCCCATGACGCGCATACCCTTCAGGCTGTGGCCTGGGCAGTCCGGGACGGACTGGTGGAGCCGGTTCTGGTGGGTGAACAGGAGCAGATCGAGGCTTTGTGGCAGGAGTGCGGCGCCGGCTTGCCCATGCCCCGGGTGATCCAGGTCCACGGTGACGACGCTTGTGCTCAGTATACGGTCGGACTGGCCCGCGCAGGAGAAGTGGACTGCATCATGAAGGGCAAGCTGGAGACAGCCACTTTGATGCGCGCGGTGGTCAACAGGGAGACTGGCATTCGGAACCGATCTGTGATGTCCCTGATTGCGGTCATGGAATCTCCTTACTACCACAAGCTCTTCGCGGTGACCGACGTGGGCCTGCTGACCTACCCGACCCTGGAGCAGAAGAAGGGCGTCATTGAGAACGCAGTGGAGCTTTTCCGCAGGTTGGGAGTGGAAACACCCAAGGTTGCAGTTCTGGCGGCTGTGGAAAAGGAGAACCCCAAGATGCCGGAGACTGTGGACGCTGTGCATCTGAAAGAGATGCAGCAGAGTGGAGAACTGACCAACTGCATTGTGGAGGGGCCCATCGCCTATGACCTCTGTATGGATAAAGACGCCAGCGCGATCAAGGGCTATGACAGCCCGGTGGCTGGGGATGCCGATATTCTGGTGGTCCCGGACATCGTAGCCGGAAACCTGGTGAGCAAATGCCTTACCTGTACAGGCGGGTCCCATACCTGTGGTACGGTCTGGGGTGCTAAGGTGCCCATCATACTAACCTCTCGGTCAGCGGCCACCGAGGACAAGTATATGTCCATCATCCTTTCCGCCGCGGCAGGCGGCGTGTAAACAACTATTTATTATGGAGGAAAATACATATGGCGGAAAATAAATTGATCCTCAGCGCCTGTCTGACGGGCGCCATGACCCCGAAGGAGATCTGCCCCAACCTGCCTATTACGCCGGAGGAGATTGCGGCTGATGCCGTTGCCTGTATCAAGGCCGGTGCCAGCATCATTCATATCCACGTTCGTGACAAGGATGCCCGCTTCACTATGGAAACGGAGTACTTCGTCCAAGCTGTGGATGCGGTCAAGGCTGCCTGCCAGCGGGAGGGTTTGGACGTCATCATCAACCTCACCACCTCCAACGGCCCCGGCACCGATGAGATCCGTCTGGCTCACCTGGAGAAGATTCGTCCGGAAATGTGCTCCTATGATGCCGGCACCCTGAACTGGGGCGATGTCATTTTTGAGAACTCTCCTGTCTTTCTCAAGAAGCTGGGCAAAAAGACCCAGGAGCTGGACATCAAGCCCGAGATCGAGATCTTTGACGGTTCCATGATCGGAAATGCCATCCGCCTGATTCAGAGCGGTCATTTGGCGGCACCCTGTCATTTCCAATTCATTATGGGTGTTCCCGGCGGCCTGGACGGCACCATTGACAGTCTGAACTTCATGCTGCCCAAGCTGCCCGCCGGCTCCACCTGGTCCATCAGCGGCATCGGCAAGACCCATATGCCTATGATGCTGGCAGGTCTGGCCGCGGGCTGCACCGGCCTGCGGGTGGGCCTGGAGGACAATATCATGCTCAGCAAGGGCAAGATGGCCACCAACGAGCAGCTGGTCCGCCGGGCTGCCGAGCTGGCCAGACTGGCCGGCCGTGAGATCGCCACAGCGGCCGAAGCCCGCCAGATTCTGGGCATTAAGCGGACCACCTGGTAAGGACGGTGCCGATATGACAGAGAAGATTCTGGCCATCAATCCCGGTTCCACATCCACGAAGATCGCCGTCTATCAGGACGGGCAGATTTTGTTCAAGTCCAATGTCTCCCACAGCGCGGCGGAACTGGCCGGCTATCCGGAGATTGCTGACCAGATGCCCTGCCGAAAGCAGGCCATTCTGGATGCCCTCGCCCAAGAGTGTGTAAGCATTGATGACTGTATGGCGTTCTCTGGCCGGGGCGGCGGGCTGCAGCCCTGCGAAGGCGGTGTCTATGAGGTAAATGAGATCATGCTGGAGCATGCCCGCAGCGGGAAATACGGTGGGAAGCATCCGGCCGCGCTGGGCTGTCAGTTGGCAGCGGAGTTTGCCCGGCAGTATCATGGCCGAGCCTTTGTCGTCAATGGTCCGGATACTGACGAGTTCTGCGACGAGGCCCGGGTGACCGGTCTGGCGGATGTGTTCCGCGCCAGCCATGTCCATGCGCTGAATCAGAAAGAGACCGCGCTTCGGGTCTCCCGCGATCTGGGCCTGACTTATGAAGACGCCAACTTCATCGTGGCCCATCTTGGCGGCGGCGTTTCCATTACAGCCCACCGCAAGGGGCGCATGGTGGACTCCAACGATATCATCCACGGAGACGGTCCCATGGCTCCCACCCGGTCCGGTGCACTTCCCGCCAAGGACCTTATCGACCTTTGTTACAGTGGCCGGTGGACCAAGGAGGAGATGCACGCCCGCATCACAAAGCAGGGCGGATTTGTGGATCATCTGGGGACTGCAGACGTACTGGAAATCAAAGAAAAGATCCAAGCGGGTGACCGCTATGCGGATCTTATCTACCGTGCGTTTCTGCACCAGATTGCCAAAGGCATCGGCGCTATGGCGGCGGTTCTTGGCGGAGACATCGACGCCATTATTTTTACCGGCGGAATTTCCCACGATCAGGACTTGATCGCTGCGCTCACCACACAGGTAGGCTTCCTGGCGCCTATTGTGGTGCGCCCCGGAGAATACGAAATGGAAGCACTTATTGCGGGCGCTCTGCGTGTAATCCATGGTGAGGAGATACCTAAAAATTACACTGGCGAGGCAGTTTTTGAAGGATTCGGATATTTGAAAATGGGTTAAAGAATTCAAAAAAGTAGGGATATCACTAAATAATTATAAAATGTTTGTTGGTAACAGCAAAGGAACTTGTCAATAGATGCTGGGGGACCCATCTGTTTTGTTTCAAAGTGTTATTTCCTGTCAATTTCTTCTGCCGCCCTTTTGCTGAGAGAAAAAGTCAGTGGGAACTGTCAAATGACAGTTCCCACTGACTTTTTTGATGTAAATTTTAGGCTCTGGCCTGAAGCTGCATTTCGGGGCAGACCTGTTTGATGCCTTCAGGAGACCCCTTCGTCCTTCCGATTCTCCATGGCATTCATCAGCATCTGGGCCGTCTCCGCCCGGGTGGCGGTCCCTGTGGGGTCCAGAACGCCGTTTCCTTTGCCGGACAGGATGCCGCGCTCCACTGCCCAGGCCAGGGCCTCCGCAGCCCAGCCGGAGGCCTCCGCTCCGTCGGTGAAGGCGGTCAGATCTCCGGAGACGGTCACATCTTCCCCCTGGGACATGGCATAGCGGTACAGGAATGCGGCCAGCTGTTCCCGGGTGATGGGGTCCTCCGGACCGAACCGCCCGTCTCCGTACCCGTTCACCAGACCGTTGGCGGAGCCCCAGGCCACGGCGTCGGTGTACCACATCCCGGCGGACACGTCGCGGAAGTCCGGTCCGGTCTCCACCGAGGGACTGCCCGCCAGACGATAGAGGATGGTAACGATCATGCCCCGGGTGGTGTTCTGATCGGGGCTGAACGTCTCCGAGCCGGTACCGGTCATCAGGCCCTTTTCGCACACATAGGCCACGGCCTTCTCGTACCACGCCCCGGCGGGGACATCCGGGAAGGTCAAGGCTCCCAGCGGAATGTCAGGGTCCTCCGGCTCCGCCTCTGTGCCCGAGCCGCTGCCGGTGCTGCCGGAACCGCCGGTACTGCCGGAGCCGCCGGTGCTGCCGGAGCCGCCACCGCCGCCGGACCCGCTGCCGGTGCCGCCGGTGGGGGCGTCGGTATAGACTGCCGTGAGCCGCACCGCGCCGGAGGGCATGGAGAAGCGGACCGTCTCAGCCTCTGCGTCCTCCAGGGCGAAGCCCACGGCGTCGCTCTCTGCCGTCCAGTGGTCAAAGACCTTTCCGGCGGCGGGGGAGGCGGCGGTGGCGGTGACCGTCTCCCCGGGCCGGGCCAGATTCTGGGAGGCTGTGCCGCCCGCCACATCCACGAAGTAGCGGGAGACGGTGGTCTGGCTGCCGCCGGTCTCCAGGTCAGGGACACAGTCCTGGCCCTCCGGATTCTTCAGGGGCTCCGCTCCCGCGCTGTGGGTGATCTCCTGGGTGTAGACGGCATCCTCCGTCACGGGAAGCTCGTAATAGCGGAAGACCTGTTCAGACTCCCCGCCGTCGCCGTAGCGGCGCAGGGTGTAATCCATGCTGCCGGTCCCGGTGCCGGTGAGGCGGATGGTGTAGTCCCCGTCATAGAGGTAGACCGCCTTCATGTCGCCCCAGACCGCGGCAGGGACCAGGTCGGTGACCACCTGGTTGTCCACGATGCTGGCCACCAGGCTGCCCTCTCCGTCGTAGACCTCCACGTCCACCGGGCAGGCCACCGTGAGGGAGGTGCGGATGTACTGGCTGGTAAAGTTCTGGATGGAATCCAGCCTGCCCGCCGCCATCCAGGCCAGGTAGTAGTCCGGGTCGTGGGCGGCGGGGAACATGCCGTCCTCAAAGAGGGCCACGCCCTCCAGATCCTCATAGAGCCGCTGGGCCAGGAGCTCCTGCATCAGATCGCCGTTCTCCCGGAAGGCCAGCTCGATGACGTCCTTCACCAGCGCCGCGGCCTTTCCGAGGGGCAGGGAGCCGGACGTCTGGAAGGTCTCCCGCAGGATGTCTCGGAGAGGCTCCTGCACGTGGTCCACATACTGGCTCCGGGTGGCCACCAGGGCGGACAGGATGTCCTCCACCGTCTCGGTGACCAGGCGGGTCTGGGCGGTGACGGTCAGATCCTCCCCGGTCTGCCGCCGGAAGAAGTTCTCGATCTGGCTGTTGTCCATGGGCAGGTACAGGGTCTTGCCGTACTTGGAGAAGCCCCAGCTCTCCAGGGCCACCTTGGGCACCACGTCGTGGGGGCTGACGATATTAAAGATGCTCCCCTCCGCCGCCGGGTCACTCTCCTCCCAGCGGCCGTCGGGGGTGGCGAAGGTGTAGGCGAACAGATTGTCCGCCGCCACCACATTGCTGTCCAGCTGCTGGGCCGCCAGGTTGGCCACCGCCGCCGAGCGGCTGTAGCCGCCCATCCACAGCTTGACCTCACCGGGGGCATCCAGGGTATCCAGATAGCCCGTCAGGGCATCCGCCACCTCGGCGGCCGCCAGGCGGAAGCCGGCATGGTCCCCCTCATCTTCCACCAGGAAGTTGCCGGCCCACTCGGCCCCGTAGCCGCCGCCCCGCAGGAAGAGGGCCACCAGGGTGCTGCCGTCCTCCAGGGTGCGGTGGGCCATGGAGAAGGCCACCTTGTCGGTGCTGTCGTCCAGGGGGTCGTCATAGTGGAGGAATACCGGGTCCTCAAACTCCAGGGCCGTATAGGCGGCCTGGATGTTGGCCGCCCGGCGGTAGTCATCCGCCGCCAGCTGCTGACCGTACAGCCCGTCGGTATTGGGGTCGGTGAAGGCCGCCAGGGTCATGCCCAGGGTCAGGGTGGCCAGGGACTGGCTGTAATCGGTCCCGTCCCGCTCAAACCAGGTCCAGTCCACCGGGAGGGAGCAGCTCTTGTTCACCGCCTGGCCGTCCGCGCCGTGGTCGGAGCGGTAGGTGAGGGTCACACGTTCCCCCTCCGGCTCCCCGGCGCTGTCATAGCCCAGGGCTACCACCTCAAACTGGTAAAGGGCCTCAGCCCAGCGTTCAATGTCGCCGGTGTGCTCCATCCAGCTCTCTTTGCCGGTGATCCAGGTGATGGTGTCTATGGCCTGGCTGGTCCAGTAGGTTTCCTTCAGCTGCAGGGCCTTGGCGTCCAGCAGCAGCCGGAAGATCTCTTCCCCGGGATGCTCATAGTCGATGCGCTGGTTGAGGTAGAAATTGAAATAGGCGTACCGGGCGGTGTACTCGCTCTCCAGCACGATGCCCAGGCTCAGCATGCCGTAGTGCACGGCATCTATCATCTGTTCCATGGTATCCTTTGCTTCCGACAGGGATGTGCAGGCCATGGTCATACCCTGAAGGGCGCTTGCCGTGGCGGACGACAGGTCCAGCTTGAGGAAGACATCCCGCACCCCGTTGAGGAGCTGCTTCCGCGTATATTCCTGCAGGGCCTCGTCACTGGTGACGCCGCTGGCCTCCAGCTCCTCCCAGAGCTTGTCCGTCATGGCCTGGGTGAGATAGCCCAGCCGTTCGCTGTCTTCCTTCACATAGCAGTTCAGCCGGGCCCGTACCGCCTGACACATGGATAGGATCCAGAGCTGCAGCTCCTCCAGAGTCCCGTCGTAATCGTTCAGGTCCTTGAGCAGGATGCGGTAGTACATGTCGTTCGGATCGGGGTCATCCTTTTTGTTGAAGATGAATTGCCAGAAGGCCTTGGCGTCCGCAGCCGGAGTCACTTCCGATGGCTCATCACCCAGCAAAGGCAGGGTCTTGATGAAGACGCCCATCTCCGTGAGATCGAAGTCTCCGGTAAAGAGCTTGAACGCCCGGATGTTCCGGGTGGCCACGTTGGCGGTGAGTCCCCCGGCGTCCAGCTGCCCCTCCAGAATGTTGCATTCATACAGGAGGGGGATGTCCTCCTCCAGCTGGATCTTGTACCGGTAGACCAGGGTGTCCCCGGCGGACAGCACTTCGGGGGTCTCCTCCAGGATCAGCTCGCTCTCGTCCGGATGGATCAGCGCCATTTCCGCCGGCTCGTAGTCCCCCAGGGTGAGCTGGGGCAGGTTCACGTCGCCGGTCGTGCAGGAGAGCTCCAGATCCACATAGAAGATGCGGTCCAGCATGGTGTTGGACACATACATGTTCAGATTGATCTCGTCGCTCTGGCGGACCTCCAGGGAGTCCTCCGCCTGGAAATCCGCGTGGATGGGCAGGCCGAAATCGGCCAGAGTGCCGTCAAAGGACGCCTCCAGCCGGTACTGGCCGGCCTGGTCGCCCCGCAGGATCCACTTGGCCGAGGCGCTCTGCTGGCCGGGGATGGTGCCCGTCTCCGCCTCCGGGGCGGTGAGGACCACCCTGGCCTGCTCGGCGCTCTCCGCCGTGGGCACCAGGGTCAGGCCATCCGGGATATCCAGCTCCGCGGTACAGCCGGTGAAGGTAAAGTCCGCCCCGGCCTGGTTGAGCACGGTGAGCTCCGCCTCAAAGAACTGCTTGAGCATGGACACCGTGCCGGGCAGGCGCAGCACCGTCACATAAGAGATGGTCTCCACCTGGACCGGGTCGCCCGGCTCCTCCGGCTCCCGCTCCACCTGCACCGCGTGGGGGCGGATGGTGTAGTCGGAGTCTCCCACCTGTACCGTCTCCACCGGGATGTCCGGGCCTACGAAGCCGCCGGCGTCGTTGAGGTAGTAGGTGTACTCGGTCAGGTTGCCGCCGATATCGATCTGGGCGGCGAATTTGTAGACGTTCTGGTTTTCCGGTGCGGTGGTGTTGATGCCCAGGTCCTTGATCTCCTCGTAGGTGAGCTCCGAGCTGGTGAGGGTGCCGGTGACCACCGGGGCCTGCTCCAGCCGGAGGGTGAGCTCCGTCTCATAGCCGTGGACCAGGGTGACGGTCTCGGAGGCGGGGAGATAGTCGGCGGCGTAGGCGCCGATTTCCACCGTGCCGCTGTCGGTGGTGCGGAAGGTGACCCGGCCGTCGGAATCCGTATAATAGGAGGTGTTGGAACCGCCCAGGTCATAGACCACCTGGGCCGAGCGCAGAGGCGTCCCGCTCTGGCTCAGCACCGTCACGGTCACCAGGGCGTTGTCCGCCTCCGCTGTGACGGTGACGGTCTGGGTCTGGACCGTCGCGTTCCCGGCGTTGTCCCGCAGGGTCAGCGTCACGGTATAGGTCCCGCCGGCGGCATAGGTATGGTGAACCGATTTGCCGGCAGCGGTCTTGCCGTCGCCGAAGTCCCAGGTGTAGGAAACGATGCCCCGGTCGTCGCTGCTGCCGGCTGCGCTGAAGGAGAGGGCGTCCCCCTGGAAGGCGGTCGCCGGGGCGGTAAGCGCCGCCGTGGGGGCCTGGGTATCCTGGGGCGCCTGAGGCGTCACAGAGTTCGAGACAGCGGCCGTCTGGTTTCCGTACCGGTCCGTGGCGGTGACCCGGTAGGTGTAGCTCCCGCCGCACTGGTCCCAGGAGAGCCGGTCGGTGAAGGTGTAGTCGCGCTGCCCGGCCCTGGCGCTGACGCTGCCGATGCGGGTGGAGGAACCGCCCTCTGTGACCCGGTAGAGATAGAAGCCCGCCAGGTCCGCCTCCCCGCCGGAGGTCCAGGAGAGGTCTACCTGCTGGCCGTCAGACTGGGAGACCTGGGCGGTCACGCTGAACGCGGCGGGCGGGGTGGCGTCCAGGGTGTAGGTGATGGTCTCACTATATCCGCTTTCGTTGCCGGAGCTGTCCGCCGCCCTGGCCCGGAGGGAATAGACGCCGCTCTCCAGATCCTCCAGGGTGAAGGAGACGCTGCCGGACGCTCCGGAGAGGGAAAAGTCCCACGGGCTCCAGTCCGTCTCCCCCTCTTTTTGCAGCTCCACAGTCACATGGTCCAGGCTGCTCTCATCGCTGGCGTAGACCTTGATGGTCTGCCGTGGTCCGATGGTATTGCCCGAGGCGGGTGTGATGACCGGCACGGAGGGCGGAGTGGTGTCATTCCACGTGGTGGCGGTGACGGTCTCACTGGGCTCGCCCTCATTGCCCGCCGTATCCACGGCGGCGACACGGAAATAATAGGTCTGCCCCGGCTCCAGATAGGGGACGGTCATACCATTGGAGGAGCTGCCGCCCCTTGAGTCGAAGTCGACGCCATCCGTGCTGGAATAGACACGGAAAGAATAGATATTTGCCTCCTCTGCCGGCATGTCCCAGGTCAGGGAGACCTCGGTGGAGCTCTTGACCTCCGCCGCCAGGCCGGTGGGCGGCTCGGGAGGCGTGAAGTCCAGGATGTGCTCCACCATACAGGTGGACTGGTTGCCCGCAAAGTCGGTGGCGGTAACCCGCACAGCCAGCACACCGTCGGTGAGCCCCGCTACCCGCACCGTCCAGAAGAGGGTATCATTGTCCTCGTGGATGATCCTTTCACCGCCCAAAGCCTGCCAGGTCATGCCGCCGTCGACGGACCACTCGCATTTCACCGTGATCTCTGGCCGATTGTCCACCACGAAGGCGGGGATCTGGAAGTCCTTGTTGTGCACGCTGCCATCGTTCATGGTGATGTGGGGCGCCGTCTTGTCCTCCAGGCAGTGGACAGTAACGGTGCCCGGCAGCTCATAAAACCCTGTCTCCAGGACAGACGCCCACTGGTCCGGGTAGCCGTCGTAGTAGAGGTCGGTCAGCTTCCCACAGTCCTCAAAGGCATCGGTATAGACCGTTTCCACTGAGTTGGGGAGATGCACCTCGGCCAGATTGGTGCAGCCGGAAAACATGCCGTCGTCCACCAGCGTGGCGCCCTCCCGGAAGGTGACCTCCGTCAGGCTTGTGCAGTTCTCAAAGGCGTAGGCATAGCTGAGATATCCGTCCGGGTCATCGACCGGGTTATAGTCCGGGTCGCTGGCCGGGATCTCCACGCTGGTCAGCCCGGTACAGCCGGAAAAGGCATAATACAGGTAGGCAACCGCCGCATCCGGGTCAAAGGTGACCTCCGTCAGTCCGGTGCACCCGGAAAAGGATTGTTCCATCTCCTTGATGGAGCTGGGGAGTTCGATGGATGCCAGCGCCCGGCAGTCGGCAAAGGCGTAGCGGCCCAGCCGCTGCACCGTGCTGCCCAGATCCACTGTCTCAATAGGGTAGGAAGCGTTTGACCGGGTCATGCTCCTGGGCCGGTTGTCGCTGCCCAGACCGAAGGCGCAGGAACCCACACTGATGACGCCGGCGCCGATGACCACACGACGGATCTCTTCGGAATAAAAGGCCCAGGGAACGTCCGTCCCCAGCCCCCAGTTCGCCATCTCGCCCTGGCCGGAGATGGTCAGGGTATCCCCCTCCAGCTTCCAGGTCAGATTTTCGCCGTAGACGGTCTCGTCCTCATCCTGCCAGGCCCCGCAATAGCCGGTCCGGTCGGTATCATAGGGCGTGAACCAGTAGGGGGGCTCGTGGTAGCTTGCGTCCCAGGTGTCCGGACAGTAGAGACGTCCAAAGAAATCCGCTGAGACAAAGTTGTCGGTCGTATCCAGGAATTCGGGAGGCGTGTCCCCCTGAAACACGATCCACTCCAGTGCCGGCAGGTCGTCAAAGACGCCCTGCTGGACTGAGGTGACGTCTGCAAGGTTCAGCCGCCAGATCTCCCCGGCATAGTCCGCCCAGGGGTAGGATGCTCCTTCCGCCGGTGCGGCGGGCAGGGGGCCGTCGGACAGGGTCAGCACGCCGTCCCCATAGCTCCAGGCGATCTCCTCATATGTACCGGAGCCCGCCTCGGCTGCTTCCGCCGCCGGGACGAGTCCGCCCAGGGGGGTGCACAGCCCCAGCACCAGGGCCAGGGCCGTCAGACAGCTCAAAAGCCTCTTTGCCATTTTTCTCTTCCTCTCCTCGCTTGATGTTTTACTGTGCGGCCTCTCCGCCGCCCAGGGCCAGCTCCTCCAGCACCTCCGCCGTCTCCTGGGCGCTGAGGGTCTGGGGATCGTTGGGCAGGTGGGTGGCCCATCCGTGGAAGGCCCGGCACAGGTTGGGTTCCCGCAGCTGGATGGAGCAGAAGCCGTCCTGCAGGGGGAAGCGCTCCGTGGTGAAAAAGCCGATGCCCGAATCCCGGGAGGTGGTCATGCTCAGGTAGTCCGGGAAGCACCCCGGCTCCAGGATGCGCCCGGTGATATCGCCGCTGCGGATGTGCCCGGCCAGGGCCAGCATCAGCCCCCGCCGCACCTCCGGCGGGAAGGGGGCCACAAAGGCCACCGGAAAGTCGTCCAGGGAGCCGGTGTCCAGGAACCGTTCCAGACCGCTCCTTGTGAAGAGGGTGTAAAACTGCTCCACCGCCCGCAACCGCCCGAAGCGCTTCCGGGCCACCGCCGCCAGCCGCTCATGGAAGGGCAGCTCCGACCGGAGGTAGCGATCAATGGTGGCCTCGTCGTAGAACCGGCCAAAGCAGGGCTGGTCCATGACCATGTAGAAGCCGTCCTCGTCGGTGCAGCCGTCATAGGACTCCAGGATCTCCACCGGGTCCACGGTGTACCGGATCAAAGGGTGGCACCGGCCCAGCAGTGTCTGGAAATGGCGGTGGTACCGCTCCACCTGGTCGGCAAAGCGCAGCAGCATGGCCTGGGAGCCGTCCTCCGACAGGCACACGGCGCAGTCGTGGGTCACCAGAAAATAGGGGAAGGGGTCGGTGTACCGGGCGGCGATGCTGTCGTCGTAATAGTAGTAGGGGTGATAGCTCCGCTTGGACAGCAGGCAGATGGGCAGGATGCGGCAGAAACACTCCAGGTTGTGGAGGTTGATGTCCGCCGCCGCCCCGGAGGCGTCAAAGGCGATGATCTGGCGCACCTGCGCCCCCATCCGGCCGTCCAGGTACCGGCGCAGCAGCTCGTCCCCCAAAAAGGTGTCGGTGGGCGGAACGGTCAGCTCCACCCGGGCGTCCGGCCGGGTCAGCTCCTGGGAGAGGGCCATCCGCAGCAGGGACTGCACGTTGGGCGCGCCGGAGAAGATGGACCGCGCTCCGGCATAGCCGTCCAGGTCCAGCAGCAGGCGGCTCTCCTCAAAGGCGGGGGTGGTGAAGTCCAGCCGGGCCATGTCGGAAAAGAGCCGGCCCACGATCTCCCGGGACTGCCGGAGCCGCTCCTTCTCAAACTGGGCGTCGTAATACCCGCGCAGCCGCTGCTCCTCTCCGGGGGTCAGCCGCAGATGATAGATCAGATCGTCCAGGACGGCGTAGGGCAGCACCCGCTGACCCGTCAGCGTTTTGGACAGGGCCGTCCGCTCCACGCCCGACAGGCGGGAGAGCGCCGATACCGTCAGCTTTCTGGCCTTGAGCAGATCCCGCAGATATTCGCTGAATAACTGCATGTCCTCACCTCACGCATTATATGGACTGTTATTAAATGTAATATAACACAACTGCAGACAAAAAGGTGTGCGGAAAATCGTTTGGATTTTCCGCACACCTTTTTGCACATTCTGCGTGAGAGACGCTTATCTGACAGGCTGCCAAGCGACCCTTACCAGGCGCCGGCGTAACCCAGGGTGACGCTGCTGTTCCGGGCGCCCAGGGCCATGCAGGCGGGGATGTCCTGCCCCCGCATGAGGCCGTACAGGAAGCCGGCGATGAAGCTGTCTCCGGCGCCCATGGTGTCCACCACCTGGCAGGGGACAATATCCCCCCGGTAGAAGCGATCACCGTCGTAGGCCAGGCTCCCCTTCTCTCCACGGGTGACCACCGCCACCCTGGGGCCCTTGGCCGTGACACCCCGAAGGAAGTCCTCCAGGGCGGCGTCCCCGTCGGCGTCGTTGGAGAAGAAGGCGTAGTCCACGAAGGGAAGGGCCTGCGCCACCACCGGGTCCTCCGGCTTGTCGGCGAAGTCAAAGGCCACCGTTGCCCCTCTGGCCTTCAGTTTGGGCAGGTCGGGGGCGATCATGCCCCACAGGCCGGACACCACCAGATCGTGGGCGCAGAGGAAGTCGATGTCCTCGTCGGTGAGGCGGAAGGAGGCCATGACCCCCTCCTCGTAGTCCCCGAAGACCCGGTCCCCGTCCACGATGGACACGTGGGACAGGGCGGTATTCCCCGGCTCGGTGCGCAGGTGGGACACGTCCACCCCCTTGCCGGCGATGGCCCGGCGCATGAGCGCGCCGTAGTCGTCCTCCCCCACCACTCCGGTGTAGGAGGCTGTCCCACCCATCCGGACGGTATAGACCGCCACGTTCACCGGGTTGCCGCCGGGATAGGCGTCCCCGGTCTGGTCGTAGAAATCGATGCAGTTGTCCCCCACGGCGGCCAGCTTGCAGTTCTCGTTCATGTCGTCCTCCTGTGTTCCGTTGGCTTATGGCAGCATGGCCCGGACCCGCTCCACCGCCCGGCGGGCGGCCAGGGTGGGCTCGGCGATGTAGGCCGTCACCAGCTCGATGGTGGCCCGGCCCCGGTAGCCCCGGCGCTCCAGCTCCCGGAGCAGCTCCGGCAGGTAGAGACGCCCCTCCCCGGGGAGCAGATGGGTGTCGCTGGTCCCGTCGCTGTCCACCAGATGGAGGTGGGCCATCCGGGCGCCCAGCAGGTCCAGATATTCGGTCACCGGCTCCCCCGCAGCCGAAGGCGGCACCACGTCGCACATGCCCAGCAGGCAGGGGGAGTCCACCTCCTCCAGCGCCTGGGCCAGCTCTCCCGCCGTGTTGCACAGATTGCTCTCCCAGGGGGTGAGGCTCTCCAGCAGGATGCTGTGGCCGATGGTCTCGGCGTGGGCGGCCAGTACCCGCAGGCTGTCGGTGAGCCGTTTCCACAGCTCCCGCCGGGACACGCCGCAGCCGCCGTGACCCACGGAGATCAGGGTGTGCTCCGCCCCCAAAGCCTTCCCCATGTCCAGGCACAGCTTCAGGTAGTCCATGGTATCCTCCCACTGGAGGCGGCTGCCCGTCATATAGTTGTAGGGATAGGCATTGTGCTCGGGGGTGTAGACCCGCACCGGCATGGCGTATTGCTCGGACAGGGCCAGCACCTCTTTCAGCTCTCCCCGCTTCAGGTCGGGGGCGAAGGCGTGGGGCCGGCCGCCCCAGAGCTCGATGTAGTCATACCCCAGGTCCCGGGCGTCGGCAAAGGCCCGCTCCAGGGGGCAGCGCTGGTAGCCGCTGGTGAACATGCCCAGTTCCATAGGCTCCTCCTGACAGGGACCGCCCCGGTGCTGCCCGGGGCGGTCCCTTTTGCTCAATACTTGAATTGACGGTAGTAGCGCCGGATCTCCATGGGGTGGCAGTTGATGGCCTCCATGTGGGCGTCGATGCGCTGGGTGACGGCGTGGGTCACCAGGTGGGAGAGGTTCCCGCGGTACTTCTCATCGATGCCGGGCAGGTCGTAGTCCTTGGAGTCGATGACGGTGAAGTTGGCGCACACCCGGGGCAGGAACTTCACCACCCGCTCGCTGAGGGGACGCTGGGCGTCCTCGCCCACGAAGACGGTCACCGGGGTGTCCCGGTCCACGATCTCCAGCATGCCGTGGAAGAACTCGGCGGAGTGGATGCTCTTGGTGCGGATCCAGTGCTGCTCCTCCCAGTAGCACATGGCGTAGGAGTAGGTGGAGCCGTACTGGTTGCCGGCGCCCACGAAGTAGTGGAGCTTGTCGTCGTGGTGCTTCTGGGCAAAGGCCAGGCCGAAGGCGTCGGCGGCCTTCTCCACCTCCACCAGATCCCGGGCCAGGTGGGCGTCCAGCTGGGCGTAGTAGTCGTCGTATTCCGGGAACTCGCCCCGGTGGTACATGAAGCGGTCGGCCACCATGAAGAACTTGAGCTGCTCATTGGCGGGATAGGCGATTTCCCAGTCCACCATCTTGGCAAGGTCCGCTGTCTCCACGTCGATGAAGCCCAGCACCTTGGCGCCGGCGGCCTTGGCTTTCTCCACGCCCTTCACCATCTCTTCGGTGCTGCCGGTAACGGAGGAGATGACCACGATGGTGCCCTCTCCCACCCGGCGGTTGCCGGTGGTGAGATACTCCGCCGCATTTTCCACGAAGAGGTCCAGGTCAGAGCGCTCCTTCATGTGGACCTGGGCCTGGAGGCAGGAGGCGTAGGTCCCGCCGATGCCCAGCCAGCACAGGTTTCGGAAGCCGTCCTTGCAGATACCGTCCACGACGGCCTCGATCCGGGGCCGGAGGGCCAGGGCGCCCTGAACGCTGGCAAGCTGTTTTTCCTCGTCAAATTTCAGCATACGGATCTCCTTACTGGGGGCTCACTGGCCCACCTTCAGCATCTGATAGTAGTCGTTGTAAATGGTCAGGGCGTCGCCCACGTCCTCCTGGAAGAAGACGTTCTCCTTGTAGTCAAAGTCCTTGGAGGGATCGTTGCGGTAGGACTCGGGCGCGGCGGCCACGGCGGCGTCATTGGGGCAGAAGTAGGGGAACTCCACCAGGTTTTGGGCCATGACTTCAGGGTCGCAGATGTAGTCCAGGAATTTATACGCCAGGTCGGTGTGCTGGGCGCCGGTGGGGATGACATACATGTCAAAGCCCAGCTGTACCGCATCGTCGGTGAAGGGGGCCACCACCAGGGGGCTGTCCTCTCCGCCCGTCTCAGCAAAGGCCCAGGAGGCGTTTCCGTCGTAGGTGAAGGCAACGCTGGCGGTGCCGTTGGTCAGGTTCTGCTCGGCGTTGCCGTAGGCCACCACGTTTTCGTTGTACTTGACCAGCCACTCGTAAGCCTCGGCGATCTCTTCCTCGTTCTCGGAGTTGGGATCATAGCCCAGGGCCACAAGCGCCATGGGGAACAGGTTGCGGGCGCCGTCAATAGAGGTGATCTGACCCTTCAGGGCGGGGTCAAGCAGGTCGTTGTAGCAGGTGATCTCAATGGGGCAGGTCTCGGTGTTGTACACTACATAAATATAGTTGCCCAGGTAGGGGATGCTGTGGTTGGGAGAGGACCAGTAGGAGGAGTTGATATTGGAGGAATTGGGAATGCGGGACAGGTCCAGCTCCTCCACATAGCCGCCGGCGATCAAGGACTCCATATAGGCGTCACAGGTCATGATCAGGTCATACTCCTGACCGCCGCCGGCAGTGAGCTTGGTGATGGCGTCGGCGTTGTCGCTCATGTAGGAGATGTTGACGGTACAGTTGTTGGCCTCCTCAAAGTCGGAGACCACCTGGTCGGAGATGTACTGCTGCCACATATAGATGTTCAGCTCGGTGCTGGCCTCGGCAGCGCCGGTCTCAGCGGGGGTGTCGGTACCGGCGGTGGTCTCAGCGGGGGTGCCGCCGCCGCAGGCGCACAGGGCCAGGAGCATGGCGCTGGCAAGGACTCCGGACAGAATTCTCTTCATGAAAATGTTCCTCCTTTAATATTTGACTCTATTCCGTATCGCCGGGGCCGTTCCCCGGGCGGTAAGGACGGTTCAGGCGGCCGCGCTCCGCTTGCGGAGGGCAGCCTTGACCGCGTTGCTCAGGAGCATGCACGCCACGATGACCAGGATCATGATGGTGGTGAGGGCGTTGACGTCGGGGGTGACGCCGCTCTTGTTCATGGAGAGGATGAGCACGGGGAGGGTGGTGTTCTTGGCGCCGGAGAGCATGTTGCTCATGACCACATCGTCGATGGAGAGGGTGAAGGAGAGGAAGGCCGCCGACATGACGCCGGGCATAATGCTGGGCAGGGTCACCCGCAGGAAGGTCTGAATGCGGTTGGCGCCCAGGTCCATGGAGGCCTCCTCCAGGGTCTCGCCGTCGCCGCTGATGCGGCCCTTGATGGTGACCACGGCGTAGGGGATACAGAAGGTGCAGTGGCCGATGAGAATGGACCCCATGCCCAGAGAGAAGCCGACGTTCATAAAGATGATGAGCAGAGCCACCGCCAGCACGATCTCGGGGACAATGATGGGAATGAAGATCATGCTGTTGACGAATTTCTTCATCTTGAACTCATAGCGCTTGAGCCCCAGGGCGCCCAAGGTGCCCACCACCACCGAGATGACAGTGGCCAGCACGGCGATGATAAGAGAATACCACAGGCTGTCCATAAGGGCGTGGTTGGTGAAGAGCTTGCCGTACCACTGGGTGGTGAAACCGTTCCAGTAGTAATTGTAGCGCTGGTCGTTGAAGGAAAAGATCATCATCACCACGACGGGGATGTAGAGCACGGCGTAAATGAGGATGGCGTAGACATCCCCCAGGATGCCCAGGGCCTTCCGGTGGCGCTGTACCTTGGTGAGACTCGCCATTTACACCACCTCCATATCTTCCAGCTTGGAAAAGCGGGTGTAGAGGAAAATGAGGGCGCCGGTGATGACCAGCAGCAGCACCGAGAGAGCGGCGCCCAGGGGCCAGTTGCGGATGGAACCGAACTGGTTTTTGATGATATTGCCGATGTAAAGCACCTTGCCGCCGCCCAGCATGTCGGAGACGGTGTAGATGCCCAGAGAGGGAATAAACACCAGAATGACAGCGGAAAAAATACCGGGGAAGGTGAGGGGCAAGGTAATGCGGAAGAACGTCTGCCTGGGATTGGCACCCAGGTCGGAGGAGGCCTCCAGCAGGGAGTTTTGCAGCTTTTCAATGGTGCTGTACAGCGGAAGCACCGCAAAGGGCAGCATGTTGGTTACCAGGCCCAGCATGACCAGCGGGTCGGTGTAAATGAAGGTGACGGGCTCGCTGGTGATCCCCGCCCATTGCAGGAAGGTATTCACCGGGCCGCTGGTCTGGAAGAGGAGCAGCCAGCTGTTCAGACGCATCAGGGAGTTGGTCCAGAAGGGGATCATGATGAGCATGATGAGCTTGGAGGCCACCGCCGGGGGCTTGCGGGCGATGTAGTAGGCGAAGGGGTAGCCCAGCAGCAGGCAGGCCACCGTAGTGAACAGGGCGACCTGGAGGGATTTGACGATGACTTTGAAATAGATGCTGTCCAGCAGGGTCTGGTAGCTCTCCAGGGAGAACTCATAGACCACGTCGCCGAAGACGCCCCGGGACATGAAGCTGATATAGATGATGTACAGCATGGGGAGGGTGACGAAGAGGATCATCCACACCGACACCGGGCCGGCCTGTGCCAGGGCGGGGATGGTCTTTCGCCGCAGGTCCCGCTTCCGGCTGATGGCCTGGAGATCGGTGGTGTCGTTGATGCGCGTGCTCATGTTCCCGCCCCCTTACGCCTGGGCCTTCTTGATGGCCACGGACTTGTCCGGGTCCCAGAAGATCTGGACCGCGTCTCCCTCCCGGAAGCGCGCGTCCTGCTCAAAGCGGGAGAGCTTGACCTCGGTGCCGTCGGAGAGATCCAGGGCCGTCTTGACCACCGTGCCCATGTAGGTGAAGTCCTTTACCTTGGCGGGCAGCTCGAAGCCTTCAAACTTGCCCGTGCCCACCTCCAGATACTCGGGACGAATGGAGACGTGCATCTCCTCTCCCACCTGGAAGCCCTGGCCCCGGGTGGTGAGCATGCCCGCCGGGCACTCCACCCGCAGCAGATCCCCGTCCACGGCCCGCACCACGCCGTCGAAGATATTGGACTCGCCGATGAACCCGGCCACGAACCGGGTCTTGGGCCGGTCGTAGATCTCCCGGGGGGTGTCCAGCTGCTCGATGACGCCGCCGTTCATGACGGCGATGCGGTCGGACATGGTGAGGGCCTCCTCCTGGTCGTGGGTGACGTAGACGAAGGTGATGCCCAGCTTCTTCTGGAGCCGCTTGAGTTCGATCTGCATCTGCTTGCGCAGCTTCAGGTCCAGGGCGCCCAGAGGCTCGTCCAGCAGCAGCACCTTGGGGTTGTTGATGAGGGCCCGGGCGATGGCCACACGCTGCTTCTGGCCGCCGGAGAGGGCGTCGGGCTTCCGGTTCTCGTAGCCGGCGAGTTGTACCAGGGAGAGCATCTCAGTGACCCGGCGGCGGATCTCGTCCTTGGGCACCTTTTTGATGGTGAGGCCATAGGCCACATTCTGGAAGACGGTCATGTGGGGGAAGAGGGCGTAGTTCTGGAAGACCGTGTTCACGTCCCGCTGATAGGGCTCCTTGTTCTCCACCCGCTCTCCCTGGACCTTGATGATGCCGGAGGTGGCGTCCTCAAAGCCGGCGATCATCCGCAGGGTGGTGGTCTTGCCGCAGCCAGACGGACCCAGCAGGGTCAGAAACTCACCCTCCTGTATCTCCATGTTCATTTTCCGTACCACTAGATTGGAACCAAAGCGCTTTTCCACGTCGATCAGGGATACGATACTCTCCGGCATGCCATTCCCACCTCATTTTTTAATCAAAACCACAAAAATTACGTGGATTTTTCGGGCTATACTCGCCGTTTTTTCCAGACGCCTGCATCATAGCACACTTTTTTCCTATAATCAATGGATTTTTACAGATATGAGAAAAAACAATCATACCAATTTGAGGTTATCTATATTATTTCCTCCGCCGCACCGTTAAGACAGGTCGTTTCCCGGGGCCCCACCGCTGATTTGGCCGCAAAAATTGGTCTGAAATCATGGCACCCTGTCTGCCGGTGCTCCGCGTTGCGCCGGAGGCGAAACTATGCTATGATGGTATGGAATACAAGGCAGACCGGCCTTGTGCCCCGCGGGGAGGAAACGACATCGGTTTGGGAGGGACACGCCATGCAGGAATATCGGCCCCGCCCCAGCGCCCGGGCCCGGGAGCTGCTGGAGGGACTGTTGGTGGACTACCGGCTGCGGCCGGGGGACCGCCTCCCCTCGGAGCGCAGCCTCAGCGAGGCCTGGGGACTCAGCCGGACCACCCTGCGCAGCGCGGTGGCGCTGATGGAGGAGGACGGACGGCTGCTCTCCCGGCCGGGCTCCGGTACCTTTGTGGCGCCGGAGAAGTACACCCGGAACCTGCAGGGCCTGCTGTCCATGAGTCAGGCGGCGGCGCAGCAGGGCCGGAAGGTGACCACCCGGCTGCTGGAGCTGCGGCGGACGGAGTGCGACAAGCACCTGGCCCGGCGGTTCAACCAGGTGCTGGGCTATCCCCTCTATAAGATCGTGCGGCTGCGGTCGGTGGACGGGGAGCCGCTGATGGTGGAGACCTCCTACATCCCGGCCCGGCGGGTGAGCGGTCTGGAGGACAAGGACCTGGAGCACAACTCCCTCTTCCGGGTGCTGGAGGAGGACTTCGGCATCCTGCCGGTCCAGGGCGAGGAGAAGATCGGCATCACCTACGCCACCGCCGAGGAGGCCGAGCTCATGGGCATCGAGACCGGCTCCCCCCTCTTCTGGATCGTCAGCATGACCTACGACCAGACGGGGGAGCTGATGGAGTACTGCCGGTCGGCGGCCCGGCCGGACCGGCTGCGGATCACCACGGCGATGGAGCTTCGGACGGAGGAGGTGGACGGCGGTGAGGCATGACGAGCCCATTGGGCCCAAGTCGCCCCTCTACCTCCAGCTCCGGGAGCTCATCCGGAGCAAGATCGAAAACGGGGAGTACCTCCCCGGCACCGCCATCCCCTCGGTGGGCGCCCTGGCGGAGACCTACGGCATCCACCGGCTGTCGGTGCGCTCGGCCATCTCCGCCCTCATCGGCGAGGGCCTTCTGAAGAGCGTCCAGGGCAAGGGCATCTTTGTGGTGGGGGAGAAGCTGGCCCAGGACCTGGAGACGGCGGGGGGCTTCGAGCAGACCCTGAAGGAGTCGGCCCAGCGGTCAGAGACCCGGCTCCTCATCAAGGCGGCCCGCCCCGCCGGCACCCTGTACGCCGGCCGCCTGGGCTGTCCGCCGGAGGAGCCCCTCTTCTACGTCAAGCGGCTCTACCTGCTGGACGGGGAGCCCCTCTCCCTGGAGGAGGCCTACGTTCCCCAAGACCTGGTCCCCAACCTGCCAGACGTGGATCTGAACGTCTTTACCCTCCACCAGGTCTACGCCTTTTACGGCATCCGCCTGGCCCGGGGGGAGCAGAGCCTCTCCATCTCACGGCTGGACGCGGCGGAGGCCCGGCTGCTGGACGTGGACCCCCACCGGGGGGTCCTCACCCTCCAGTGCGTCAACTATGACGACAGCGGCCGGGCGGTGGAGTTCACCCGCACCCATATCCGGGGCGACAAATGCGAGCTCAATGTCCGCTTCCAGCGGGAGGTCTGAGGACCGCCGGGAGAAAATCTTTCACACTACTGTGCAAAAGTTCCAAAGTATGGTATACTGCTCCCATACGGTGCGCCCCACGACAGGGCCGCGGGCCACAGGGAGGGAGACAGCATGGAAAAACGACTCTTCACCAACGCCAACATCCTGTCCTGGCTGCAATACTTTGCCCAGAACATGGACATCGACCTGGAAAAGGTCAAGCTCCTGGACATCACCCGGAAGAACAAGAACCTCATCCCCATGGTGGAGTCCCACCGGGCGGTGCTGGTCTTCACCGAGGCCGGCCACCCCGACATCTTCTACCGCATGTGGGACGCCGGCCTGGGGGAGTGCGAGGTGTGGTACAACGAGGGCTCCGACCCCGCCGGGCCCATCCTCCACAAGCCGGTGAGGGACATGATCAACCGGGGCATCAACGCCTCAGCGGGCATGCTCATCCTCAACCCCAACGCCCGCTCCACCTATAAGATCGGCATGGACAACGCCAGCTTTTCCCGGGGGTCCATCCACTATGTGGGCAGCGAGATCCGCTCGGTGATCCTCAGCAAGATGCACGCATCTCTCACCGACAACCTCTGCGTCATCAGCGGGGCGTCCATCGCTGTGGAGGCCGCCATCATCGCTGGGGAGGGCACCGTCATCGCCGTGGAGTACAGCGGCGCCGACCGGCGGACCATGGAGGAGAACGCCCACCAGTTCGGTCTGAACAACATCGTGGTCATCGACCACGTGGACGACGAGACCATGAAGGACCTGCCTGTCCCCGGCCTCACCATGCTGGTGGCCTCGGCCAGCATGGAGCAGGAGCTCCAGTGCCTCCTCCGCCGCAACCCCCACATGGAGTTCGTCATCTACACCCTGGACTTCCGCTGCGCCGCCGCCATCCCCGCCCTCTTCGAGTCCCTGGGCATCAAGGAGACCGAGGTCATCCAGATCTCCGTGTCCAAGCTCTCCGCCAAAAATACCTTCGATCAGGAGCCCGCCCCCTGGATCATCACAGGTCGGGCTTGACATTTGCGCCGGTCTGGGGTATGATGTTTAGCAATCTAGCATGTTAAAGCGGCAAAGACCATGAAGGAGACAGTAGGGCCTGACGGAAGCTCCCAGAGAGCCGGCGGTTGGTGGAAGACCGGCAGCAGGACGTCCCGCCCCAAGATCACTCCGGAGTCCCAGCCCCAAACGGCAAGAGCCGGAGTAGGTGCTGGCGGACCTCCCCGTTAGCGGAGGGGCGTATGTCAGTACGCGGTAACTGGGTGGTATAAGCGATGTGCTTTGATGGCGCTCGTCCCGTTTACGGGGCGGGCGCTTTTTTTACTTGAGGGAGGAATGAACCATGAGCAGCACCATGACAGAGATCCGCTGGCACGGCCGGGGCGGCCAGGGGGCCAAGACCGCCTGCCTGCTGCTGGCGGATGCGGCCTTTGCCTCGGGCAAGTACGTCCAGGGCTTCCCGGAGTACGGGCCGGAGCGGATGGGCGCCCCCATCACGGCTTACAACCGCATCAGCGAGGAGCCCTGCACCATCCACTCCAACATCTACGAGCCCAACTATGTGGTGGTGGTGGACGAGTCCCTCCTCTCCACCGTGGACGTCACCGCCGGGCTGGACCCGAAGGGGGCCATCGTGGTCAACACCGCCCGGTCCCCCGAGGACATCCGTCCCCTGCTGCGGGGCTATCCCGGCCGGGTATGCACCATCGACGCCCGCACCATCTCCGAGGAGCACCTGGGGGGCTACTTCCCCAACACCCCCATGCTGGCCGCCATCGTCCAGGTGAGCCGGGTGCTGGACGCCGGGCGCTTCATCGCGGACATGGAGGCCTCCTTTCGCCACAAGTTCGCCACCAAGCCCCAGGTCATCCAGGGCAACATGAGCTGTCTCATCCGATCCATGAAGGAGGTGCGCGGTCTATGAGCCGACCGGTCAAGGACATCAACGAACTCATCCCCTGGCAGGAGATCAGCCCCGGCGGCGAGGTCTGCGAGGGGGGTACCGCCCGGCTGGTGAAGACCGGCGAGTGGCGCTCCAACGTGCCCGTGTGGGAGCCGGACAAGTGCAAGCAGTGCCTGCTGTGCGCTCCCTTCTGCCCCGACTCCTCCATCCCCGTCACCGACGGGAAGCGGGGGGACTTCGACCTGGACCACTGCAAGGGGTGCGGCATCTGCTGGAAGGTGTGCCCCTTCCAGGCCATCCACATGGAAAAGGAGGTGCGGTAAATGAGCATCCGGGAACGCCTCAGCGGCAACGAGGCCATCGCCTACGCCATGCGGCAGATCGACCCCGACGTCTTTGCCGCCTTCCCCATCACCCCCTCCACCGAGATCCCCCAGTACTTCGCCCAGTACGTGGCCAACGGCCAGGTGAGTACCGAGTACGTCACCGTGGAGAGCGAGCACTCCTCCATGTCCACCTGCGTGGGGGCCGCCGCCGCCGGTGCAAGGGCGGTCACCGCCACCTCCTCCTGCGGCCTGGCCTTCATGTATGAGATGCTGTACGTGGCGGCCTCCGCCCGGCTGTCCATCACCCTGGCCTGCGTCAACCGGGCCCTCACCGGCCCCATCAACATCAACAACGACCACTCCGACTCCATGGGCGCCCGGGACACCGGCTGGCTCCAGATCTACGCCGAGAACAACCAGGAGGCCTACGACAACTACCTCCAGGCCATGCGCATCTCCGAGGACCCCCGGGTGCGCCTGCCCATCATGATCTGCCAGGACGGCTTCATCACCTCCCACGCCGTGGAGAACATCCTGCTGGAGGCGGATGAGGACGTCAAGCGGTTCGTGGGGGAGTACAGGCCGGAGAACTACCTCCTCAAGCACGAGAACCCCCTGGCGGTGGGCCCCTACGACACCTGCCCCTACTGCATGGAGCACAAGGTCCAGCAGGCCATGGCCATGAAGGCCGCCAGGGAGGTGGTGCTGGAGGTGGCCGCCGACTTTGAAAAGACCTTCGGCCGGAAGTACGGCTTCTTCGAGTCCTATGAGATGGAGGACGCCGAGGTGGCCCTGGTGCTCATCGGCTCCACCGCCGGCACCGCCAAGGCCTGCATCCGGAAGCTCCGGGCCCAGGGTGTGAAGGCGGGCCTCATCAAGCTGCGTGTGTTCCGCCCCTTCCCCATGGAGGAGCTGGCCGCCGCCCTGGCCCATGTGAAGGCCGTGGCCGTCATGGACAAGAGCGAGGGCAACTCCGGCTGCGGCGGGCCCCTCTTTGCCGAGACCTGCGCCGCCTGCTACGACCTGCCCCAGCGCCCCATGCTCATCGACGTGGTCTACGGCCTGGCGGGCCGGGACTGCCGGGTGGAGGACATCGAGCGGGTGTACCGCCACCTGCTGACCATGGCGGAGACCGGAGTCACCGGTCCGCGCTACCTCCACATGGGGCAGCGCAGCAATGCCGAGGAGGTGCTGTGAGATGGCATACAACCACAAAAAAGAGCTCTCCAAGCCCGAACGCTTCGTGGGGGGCCACCGGCTGTGCGCCGGGTGCGGCGCGGGCATCGTTTGCCGGGCCATGACCCGTGCCCTGGACGAGGGGGACCGGGCGGTCATCTGCAACGCCACCGGCTGCCTGGAGGTCAGTTCCTTCCTCTACCCCTACACCGCCTGGGAGGACAGCTACATCCACTCCGCCTTCGAGAACGCCGCCGCCACCTGCGGGGGCGTGGAGGCGGCCTACAAGGCCCTCAAGAAGAGGGGCAAGGTCCGGGACAACTTCAAATTCCTCACCATCGGCGGCGACGGCGGCACCTACGACATCGGCTTCCAGTCCCTGTCCGGGGCCATGGAGCGGGGCCACGACATGGTGTACTTCTGCTACGACAACGAGGCCTACATGAACACCGGCATCCAGCGCTCCTCCTCCACCCCCCGCTTCGCCAGCGCCACCACCTCCCCGGCGGGGAGCGTCTCCACCGGCAAGACCCAGGACAAGAAGGACCTCACCGAGATCATGGCGGCCCACCACATCCCCTACGTGGCCCAGACCACCTTCCTGGGCAATTTCAAGGATTTTCACGAAAAGGCCCACCGGGCCATCTACACCCCCGGCCCCGCCTTCGTGAACGTCCTCACCCCCTGTCCCCGGGGCTGGCAGTACTCCCCGGAGCTGCTGCCGGAGCTGTGCCGCCTGGCGGTGGAGACCTGCGTGTGGCCCCTCTTCGAGGTGGTGGAGGGACAGTGGATCCTCTCCTACGAGCCCAGGAAAAAGCTCCCCGTCACCGAGTTCATGAAGCTCCAGGGCCGGTTCAAGCACTGCTTCCAGCCGGGCAACGAGTGGACCCTGAAGGCCGCCCAGGACTACGTGGACCAAAAGTGGGAGGCCCTCCTGGCCAAGTGCCGGGGATGAGCCCGCACCACCCACACAACAAGAGAAAACGCACAGCGCCCCGGCTCCTGAGAGCCGGGGCGCTGTGCATTGAGGCTGTCAAAGGAGAAGCAATGGCTTAGATTTGGTGAAAGAGCCTCGCAGAGTTCCGTCATCCGCAGATGACGGAATGAAATAAAATTTGTTTTTTCCGACGACATGTGCGTCGGGAAAAACACTGCTCAGGCCGCAAACGTGCGAGCGCAGCGAGTGCGCTGCAGCGGCCTGTATCTCTTCGAAAAAATGCTTGCATTTTTGAGAGAGCCTGTCGACTTTGTCGACAGGCTCAAACGCACAGCGCCCCGGCTCCTGAGAGCCGGGGCGCTGTGCGTTGGGAATAGAGGAAGGGAGAGGAAAAATCGCCGTTCGGCGCTTTTTCGCAGTAAGGAGGTCTGTGTCCCCGGTCAGGGCAGAGAGGCGCCGACAGACTGGCCGAAGCGGTAGGCCCGCCGGAGGTGGTCGGTGGTATCGATGCACCGGGGGACGGCGGTGCCGCCGCAGCCGCCGGCGGTGAGGATGCCCAGATCCGTCCAGCGCAGGTAGCGGGCCAGACGGCGGTAGTAGTGCTCCATCAGCTCGAAGGTCCAGAAGTGGCGGTCGCTGTCCGCGGCGGTGGCCAGGAGGACACAGCGCTTTTGGGGATAGCGGTAGTAGCCCTTGGGGTCCTTTTCGCCCAGGGCGTAGAGCCGGTCGATGGCAGCCTTGAGCTGGGCGCTGATCCCCCAGAAGTAGACCGGCGTGGCCAAGACCACCACGTCGCAGTCCAGAAAGGCGGGAAGGAGCCGCTCCATGCCGTCGGCCTGGATGCAGACGCCGTCCTGAGCGCAGGCGTTGCAGCCCAGACAGGGCCGTACTTCCGTCTCGCCCAGGTGGAGCTTTGCGATCTGATGGCCGCGCTCCGCGGCGCCCTTCAGAAAGGCGTCCGTCAGGCGGTCGGTGTTGCCGCCCACCCTGCCGGAGCCCACAATGGCGAAGAATTTCATGGGGCAGGATGCACTCCTTTGCAGGAGGGAGACTTGGACAGGGCTGCGTCTTTTGGACGCCGGTAACAGAGCCGGTCGCCCTCATAGACGCACTCCAGCTGTCCGGTCTCCTCCAGGTATGTGGTGATGGAGTGGAAGATGCGGTCAAAGATGTGGATGCGGCTCATGTTGTGCAGGTCGATGGAGAAGTGGGCCGCGGTCCGGGCAAAAAGCGTCTCCTGACTGACGGACCCCTCCGCCAGGGCGGCCACCGTCCCGGCGTAGGACAGGAGCTGCTCCCGGTTGTGGTCGGCGACGGGCCGGATGCGGTCGTATACGCCGTTGTGGGCCAGGATACAGGCGTCCCAGGAGGCGTCCCGGACGCGGTCCATGCTGCGCAGCAGCGCCTGCCAGCCCTGGTGGAAGGGCAGACGCATGGTGCGGAACTCGTCCTCGCTCAGCAGCAGGTCGCCCAGGTAGGCCACGTTGTCCGGCGTCACAAAGCCGATGTGCTCATGGGCGTGGCCGGGGAGCCGGAGGATCTCGAACTCCGCCCCCGCCACCTGAACATGGGAGACGCCGGGTTCCAGGATGTGGTCCGGCCGGAGCAGCATGTAGGGGTAGACCGAGGCCAGGACGTCGGTGCGGTCGGTGTAGAAACAAGCCTGCAGGGTGAGGGGGTTCTGGGTGATGCCGGCGTCGAAGAGGGTGACGTACAGCCGGGCGCCGTACCGGGCCTGGAGCCAGTTGTGGTTGCCGATGTGGTCGTAGTGGGCGTGGGTGGTCAGCACCGCCCGAGGTCGGAGGCCGTTTTCCTCCAGGGCCTGCTCCAGGGCGTCCCGTTCCGCGGCCAGCCCCGAGTCCATGAGGACGATCTCCGAGGCGTTGAGCCGGTAAAAGGGGATGCGCATGAACCGGGTGACGAAGCAGAAGGTATTTCCCCGGACGGGCTCTATGGTGATCATGCGATCCCCTCGCTTTGGGCGGACGGGCCCTGGCCGCGGCTGTAGGCCGCTGCGATCTCCCGGAGCCGGAACTTCTGCACCTTCCCCGTGGAGGTGCGGGGCCAGTCGCTGTCCTTCATGTAAATAAAGTATTTCGGGATCTGGAACTTGGCCAGGTGGTCCTGGCAGAAGCGCAGGACCGCCTCCCGGTGCTCGGCCGTGTCCTCCCGAAGCTGGACGAAGGCGGCGCCCACGGCGCCGTGCTTCTCGTCCGGGATGCCCACGATCTCCACGTTCCGGACCAGGGGACAGGTGCTGAGGATGTCCTCCAGATATTTGGGGGAGACGTTTTCCCCGTTGATCTTGTAGATGTCGTCCATCCTGCCGTCCAGCAGCAGGTAGCCGTCCCGGTCGAACCGGCCGCAGTCGCCGGTCCGGAACCACCCGTCCGGCGTAAAGGAGCGCCGGTTGATCTCCGGCCGGTCAAAATAGCCTTTGGTGACCACCGGCCCCCGACACCACAGCTCGCCGGAGCTGCCGGCGGGACAGTCCGCCCCGGTGGCGGGGTCCACCACCCGGTACTGGATCTGGTGTCCGCCGTATTCCGGCACGCCGGCGCAGCCGCCGGGGAGGAGCCGGCCCACCCGGGTCTCCAGGATGTGGTCGGTGTCCGTGGGGGCGGTCTGCATGGACGCGCCGCAGACCTCCGTCATGCCGTAGCCGGTGATCACGTCGGATACGCCCAGGGCGGACCGGATGCCGGGCCATACCCAGGCGGGACAGACGGCCGCCGAGCAGTAGACGGCGTGGAGGTCGGGCAGGTCGCAGGGGGCGCCGTCCAGGTACTGGATGAGGGCCATGGCCTGGGCCGGCACGCAGAGGATATCGTTGGCGCAGGCCTCCCGCATGAAGCGGACGGCCTGCTCGCCGGAGAACTTCCGGTTCCAGAGCAGCACCGCGCCCCCCACCAGGATGGCGGCCAGGAGGCCCTCCACATAGCCGTAGACGTGGAACATGGGCAGGGGGACGAAGATCCGCCGGCCCAGCTCAAAGCCCCTGCTGCGGCAGCTGGCGAAGGCGCTCCGCATGAGCATGTCGTGGGTGAGCATCACGCCTTTGGGGGCGCTGGTGCTCCCGGAGGTGTAGATGATGTCGGAAACCTGGTCGGCAAAGGCCTCATCCGGCCAGACGGGCAGCGGCTGAGTGCCGCTGCCCGCCTGAGCGGAGGGCCATGGGGACACGGGCAGGTCTGTCACACAGCTGCCGCCGTTTAGGGTGAAAATGTGGTCGAGCCGGCAGTGCTCGCCGGAGAGCTCCAGACGACGGTCGGTGAGCAGGAAGCGGGACCTGGACTGCCCGAGCACATAATTGAGCTCACAGCTGCCCAGAGCGCCGTTCACAGGCACCTTGACCGCCCGCAGACGGGCCAGGGCCAGGGCCAGGAAAATCTGGTCCGCGCTGCCGCCCAGCTGGAGGGCCACATGGTCTCCGGGGCGGACGCCATAGGCATACAGGGTCTCGGCGAACCGAAGGCTGATCTCCCGGGCCTGGCCGTAGGTATAGGTCTCCTGCCCGTCCAGAACGACCAGGGGGCGCTCCGGCGCCCGGTCGGCAGAGGCCTCAAAGAAGCCCCAAATGGTCCTGGGCGTCCAGACGGGATAGAGCCGGTCCAGTTCCGCCAGCCGTGCTTCTAAGGGTCCCTTCATAGCGCACCTACTTTTTTCGGACTGCCTGGGCCGCCCATCACATGGGGTACATGATGGTGCCCAGGATGATGGCGAAGATCAGTGCCACAATGGCGAGGACCACAGTGATGATGCCCAGGTAGCGGTAGCCCTCCTTGTGGGTCAGTCCACAGCAGGCCAGCACGGTGACCATAACGCCGTTGTGGGGCAGGGAGTCCAGAGTGATGCAGGCGCAGCTGGCGATCTTGTGGAGCACGCCAGGATTGACACCCATCTCCAGGTACTTGGGCGCCAGGGTCTCCAGGGCCAGGGTCAGGCCGCCGGAGCCGGAGCCGCAGGCGCCGGCCAACAGGGCTGTGGCGGTAGAGAAGGAGATGAGGGGAGAGCCGCCCATATTGGTGGCCACGTCCACGATGGTGTTGTAGCCCTCGGTCAGGGTGGCTACGCCGCCGAAGCCCACTACGGCGGAGGTGGCGATAATGGCGCCCATGGCGTCGCTGACGCCGCAGTTGAAGATCTCGGTCTTCTTCTCGATCTTCTTCCAGTAGATGATGGCAACGGCGATCCAGCCGGCCAACAGGGAGTAGAGCACGTCAATACCGAAGAACAGGGGGATGACCACCAGGCACAGGGGGATCAGGGCCAGCATGCCGTTGCCGTGCTCCTTGGCCTCGTACTCGGCCATCATCTTCAGGGTGGCCGCGTCAGCGTCAAAGTGCCAGCCGTGCTTGCGGGAGCGCTTCTCCTCCCACATCATGTAGATGGTGGAGATGATGAAGAAGAAGGCGGCGATAATGGCGGAATAGACGGGAAGCACAGTGGGGGAGGTGCCCAGGTACTTTACGGGGATGTTGTTGACCACGGAGGGGGAGCCGGGACCGATGTTGACGGCGGTGAAGCATCCGGCGGCGATGATGCCGGGGATCATCTTGCGGGGCAGGTCGGCCTTCTTGAACATGTTGAGGCAGATGGGGTACATGACGAAGACGATGACGTAGCAGGACACGCCGCCGTAGCCCAGGATCAGGGTGACCACACAGAGCATGGGGACGGTATACTTGGTGCCGAACTTGGCGGTGAGCATGTTGGCCAGGTCCTCGGCGCCGCCGCCCAGCTGCATGGCCTTGCCGAAGCTGGCGCCCAGGAAAATCAGGGGCCAGTAGTTGAGGATGTAACCCACGAAGGAGGACATGTAGTTGCTGGTCAGACAGTCATAGACGTTCAGACCGCTCATGGCGGCCATGAGGCCGGTGCAGATCAGAGCGGAGACTGCGATGTTGACCTGCTTCCAAATCAAAACGACCAAAAGTGCAAGAGGGATCACGATAGCTAAAATGCTCAGCATAATCTCGCCTCCAAAAATTTTTGAACGATTCTCTCTCTCTTAGTTCTGCGCGGAGCGCGCCGCCGGGGCTCCGCCGACCCTTTTGTTGGCCGCGGAGAGGGCGAAGCACAGAAGGGCGGCCAGAACGCTGCAGCCGGCGGCGAAGTAGAAGGCGCCGGAGAAGCTGCCCGTCATGTTCCGCAGGGCGGTGGCCATGCTGGGACCCACGATCCCGGCAGTGCCGTAGCCGGTGAAAATGATGCTGTAGTTGATGCCGTTGTACTTGGCGCCGAAGACGTCGGAGCACAGGGCGGAGAAGGTGGCCAGGGTGCCGCTGAAGCAGATGCTGACCACGATGATGGAGAAGACGAAGGCAGCGTAGGAACTGACCGTCGCCATGAGGAGCATATCGGCGGCGGCCACCACCATGGTGCCGATGACGATGCGGTAGCGGCCCAGCACGTCGGAGAGGGCGCCCAGCACCAGCCGGCCGAAGAAGTTGGCCACGGCCATGATGCCCACCAGAAGGGCGGCCTGGGCGGCGGTGATGCCGGCGATCTCCTGGCCGATCTGGGAGGCGTGGCCGATGAGCATGAGCCCGGCCACCGAGGCGCACAGCAGGGTGGCCCACATCAGGTAGCAGCGGGGGTCACGGAGCATCTCCCGCCAGGTCTTGCCGTGGGCCTCCGCGGCGGCGGCGGGCACGTAGCCCTTGGGCCGCCAGCCCTCGGGGGGATTGTCGATGTACCAGGTGGTGGCCAGGGAGATGAGCAGGAAGGAGAGGCCCACGATCCGGAAGGCCATCAGGACGTCGAACTTGGTGAGCAGGAAGTTGGCGAAGGGCGCCACCACCAGGGAGGCGATGCCGCACACGCCCACGGCCATGCCGGAGGCGAAGCCCTTGCGGTCGGGGAACCAGCTCACGGCGGTGATGGTGCCGGGGTTGTAGCCGAAGCTGGAGGCGCAGCCGGTGAGCACGCCGAAGCTCAGGTAGAGCATGAAGATGCTGCTGGCAAAGCCGGTGAGCATCCAGCCCATGCCCCACAGGATGCCGGCGGTGATCATGAGCCGCTTGGCGCCGAAGCGCTGCAGCAGGGCGCCGCCCACCAGGCCCATGACGGCCAGCACCATGAGCTGCAGGGAGTAGGCGAAGGTGACCTGGCTGTACTCCCAGCCCATGTAGGCGGCCAGCTCCCCGGAGAAGGCGCTCCAGGCGTACAGCCCGCCGAAGCAGAAGGTGTTGCAGCAGATGCAGAAGAGCATCAGACCGCGGTTCTTTTCCCGTTTCTGTCTCATAGGCGCGGACCTAGCCCTGCTTGGGGATCAGGCCCATTTCGATGGCCTTCTGGGTCAGCTCTTCCCGGAACTTGGGGTGGGCGATGGCGATGAGGGCCTCGGCTCTCTGCCGGACGGTCTTGTACTTGAGGGCGGCGATGCCGTACTCGGTGACGATGTAGTCCACGTCGTACCGGGAGACGGTGGTGACGTTGCCCGGGGCAAAGCTGGGCACGATCTTGGAGATGGCGTCATGCTTGGCGGTGGAGTTGAGGGCGATGATGGAGATGCCGCCCTTGCTCAGCTGGGCGCCGCGGACGTGGTCCAGCTGGCCGCCGATGCCGCTGTACTGGTGGCCGTCCACCGTCTCGGAGTTGACCTCGCCCAGCAGATTCACCTCCAGGCAGCCGTTGATGGAGGTTTGCTTGTAGTTCTGCCCGATGATGTAGGGGTCGTTGGTAAAGTCCACCGGGTACTCCTCGATCATGGGGTTGTTGTTGCAGAAGGCGTAGAATTCCTCGCTGCCGGCGATCTGGGAGGTGACGCACACGCCGGGCTTGAGGGTCTTGTACTTGTTGGTGATGACGCCGGCCTTGATGAGGTCCATGATGGCCTCGGTCATGGTCTCGGTGTGGACGCCCAGGTCCTTCTTGCTGGTGAGGTTGCGGGCGATGGCGTCGGGAAGGGCGCCGATGCCCAGCTGGATGGTGGCGTGGTCCTCCACCAGGCTGGCGCAGTAGTCGGCGATCTTCTTGGTCTTCTCGTCGGGCTCCACCCGGCCGATGGGGTAGAGGGGAGAGGCCTGCTCCACGATGTAGTCGGCCTTGGTGATGTCGTACTTGGTGCCGCACACGTTAGGCATGTTGGGGTTGATCTGCACGATGACCTTGGCGGCGGTGCGGACCACCGGCTCGGTGAAGCAGCAGGTGTTGCCGAAGCTGCACATGCCGTTCTCATCGGGGACGGATACGCTGACCATGCCCCAGTGGGGGTTCAGGTCAGGATTAACAGCGAACATTTCGGGCCACTTGTGATAGGTGACGCCGCCCAGGTAGTCCACCCGGCCGTCGTTTTTGGCGTAGGCGTCCCGGGCCTTCTTGCCGAAGAAGAAGGCGGTGTGGTGGAAATGTCCTCTGTATTTCTCTTCCAGATACGCCTGGGGACCGGGGCTCATGCCGTGGATGATCTCCACGTTCTCCAGCTCCTCGCCCCGGGCCACCAGGGCCTCCACAAGGGCGGGGGGCTCGCCGATCCAGTCGGCGAACATGACCTTGTCCCCGGACTTGATGTGGCTGACCGCCTCCGCGGCGGTCACGATCTTGTCCTTGCATTGCTCGCGCCAACCCATTGATTGACCTCCTCCTTATATGGTACAATGGGTCGGGTCCTCTCCGCGGTGTGCCAGCACCGCGGGGAGGGCCCTCCCGGTACCTCTGGTATGGGGAACAGCGGGCACAGGCGAAGCGGCTGATGGAAGGTGCGCATTCGCCTGTGCCGCTTATTTAGATGAGAGATGCTCCTGGGGCAGGGCTCAGAACAGGCTGTTGCCGCCGTCCTCCAGCCAGGTCTGGCCGGTGCAGTAGGAGGCCTCGTCGGAGCCCAGGAACAGGGCCACGGAGGTGGCCTCATCGGGCTCGCCGAAGCGGCCCATGGGGATGTTCTGCAGGAACATGGCGCAGCGCTCGGGGTTGTTGCGGGTGCCGTCGGTGATGCGGGTGACGCTGGTGCCGGGGCCGTAGGCGCACACCCGGATGCCGTATTTGGCCATCTCCAGGGCGGCGAACTTGGTGAAGAGGGAGACGCCGCCCTTGCTGGCGCTGTAGGCGCCGGTGTTGGGGGAGACGATCTGGGAGGCCACGGAGCTGGTGTTCACCACCACGCCCTTGATGCCCTTGTCCACCATGTGGCGGAGCACGGCCTGGGAGACGAAGAAGGTGCCGTTCAGGTTCACGTCGATGACCCGGCGCCACTGCTCCTCGGTGCTGTCCAGCAGGGACTGGCGGCCGATGATGCCGGCGTTGTTGAAGAGGGCGTCCACGTGGCCGAAGTGCTCGATGACGGCGGCCACGGCGGCGTCCACGGAGGCCTTGGAGGACACGTCGCACTGGACGCAGAAGATCTTGTCCTCCCGGCCCTCGAAGGCCTTCTTCAGGGTGTCGCCCTCCAGGTCCAGGGCGCCCACGTAGCCGCCCTCCTCCACCAGACGGTTGGTCAGGCTCAGGCCCAGACCGTTGGCGGCGCCGGTGACGATGCAGACCTTGCCCACATAGCGGTGATGTTCATAGTACATGATGCTTCCTCCTCTATTTCCTGTTTGAACTGTGTGCTGCTTTCTCTGGGGCGGGGAGGCTCACTCCTCCCACTTGAGCATGGTGTTCATGTAGCCGGTCTGGCAGACCTTGCCGTCCTGGTTGACGATGGCGTACTCCAGGTTGAGGACGCCCCGGTCGGGCTTCTTCTCGGAGCGCTTGATGTCCTTGACGGTGATCTCGCAGTGGATGGTGTCGCCGATGGGGATGGCGCCCACGAATTTCCAGTAGGTGTCCAGGGCGGCGATGGCGGAGCCGTCCACCATGCCCATTCGTCCCCACAGGCCGGTGGCGATGCCGGCGCCCAGCAGGCCGTGGGCGATGCGGGTGCCGAAGGGGAGCTTCTCGGCGTAGGTCTTGTCGGTGTGGATGGGGTTCTTGTCGCCGGTGATGCCGGCGAAGAGGACCACGTCGGTCTCGGTGACGGTCTGGCTCAGGGTGGTGAACTTCTCGCCCACGGTGAACTCGGACAGGTAGCGGAAGGTGCGTTCCATGCTCTCAGATCTCCCTTCTCAAATCAGGTTTTGGATCAATACTCTTTCAGCACGTGGCCGCTGACCACCATGCGGCAGATCTCGGAGGTGCCCTCGCCGATGGTGAGCAGCTTGGCGTCCCGGTAGAAGCGCTCCAGCTCGTACTCCTCGCACAGGCCGTAGCCGCCCATGATCTGTACGCCCTTGTCGCACACCCGGACGCACATCTCGGAGGAGAGCATCTTCACCATGGTGGCCTCCTTGGCGAAGGGGATGCCCTGCTCCTGCATCCGGCAGACGTGGTAGAGCATCATGCGGTTGGCCTCGATCTCAGAGGCCATCTCGGCCAGCTTGAAGGAGATGCCCTGGTACTCGCAGATGGGGTGGCCGAAGGCCACGCGCTGCTTGGCGTAGCGGGTGGCCCGCTCCAGCACGCCCTGGGCCATGCCGATGGCCACGGCGGAGATGGCCAGACGGCCCTCGTCCACGCAGGACATGAAGAGGGGGAAGCCGCGGTTGAGCTCGCCCAGCAGGTTCTCCTTGGGGATGCGGCAGTCCTGGAAGGAGAGCTCGCCGCTGTAGGAGCTGTGGTTGCTCATCTTCTCCTCGGGCTTGCCGATGGTGAAGCCGGGGGTGCCCTCCTCCACGATGAAGCAGCTGATGCCGCGGCTGCCCTTGGCCTCCAGGTCGGTCTTGGCAGCCACCACGAAGGTCTTGGAGTAGCCGATGTTGGTGATGAAGGCCTTGGTGCCGTTGAGGACCCACTCGTCGCCGTCCAGCACGGCGGTGGTCTTGATGGCGCCGGAGTCGGAGCCGGACTGGGGCTCGGTGAGGGCGAAGGAGCACAGGGTCTCGCCCTGGGCGGCGGGCACCAGGTACTTCTGCTTCTGCTCCTCGGTGCCGGCCTTCAGGATGGGCTGGGTGCCCAGGCCGGAGTGGGCGTCGATGATGGAGGCCAGGGAGGAGGAGTGCCGGGCCAGCTGCTCCATGATCAGGATGTGGCTCAGGCAGCCCAGACCGGCGCCGCCGTACTCCTCCGGGACCTCGGCGCCCAGGAAGCCCATCTCGCCCAGCTGCTTGATCTGATCTTCAGGGAAGAGGTGCTTTCGGTCCAGCTCGGTGACGGTGGGGGCGACCACCTCGTCCGCGAACTTCCGGGCCATGTCCTGGATCATCAGCTGATCTTCCGTCAGGAAATACTTGTTCATCCTACTTCCTCCTAAATAAATCGATATTGAGGGTTGCCTCGGTGTCTCAGCACGGCTTGATGCTGCAAGGGGAATGCCAATTTTCCCGCCCGGCGTGCAGGAAGGAGGGGGACGGTCCTGCAAGTCCTGGGGCACAAGGGGAAGGGGAGACGGAGAAGGAGCGGGGCGGCAGACGCGGAGCGCTGCGGGATGGAAAACCGGCGCTGGCCAAATTTCAAAACATGGCAATTTTCCATAGGAAAAGGCAAATTGGCAAAACATACATCTTGTAGCTGTATATTCGGATATATATTGTGCATTTAGACGAAATTGCAGAGAGAATTTTCCTTTGAAAGGGTCGTGCCCGGCCAAACGAAACCAAAGAGGCCTGCAAAACTCTCATGTTCGCCGGAGAGAACGGGAGATTTTGGAATCTTTTTCCCAGTTGGCAGCAACTGTGCAGTATTTGCATGAGCGGGAATCCCTCTCTTTCAAAAATGGGGAGAGATGTGATATATCAATAAATAATACCCTACATTGGGAGGGATCAGCGGAGCGTGACAAGGGGGCGGGCGGGGAGACCCGCCGGACGGGAGAGAGGAGAGAGGACTATGGCGGATGAAGCGCCGATCAGGATCGAAAAGCTGCTGCACGTACTGGACAGCCTGAAGGCCGGGATCATCATTACGGACCGGGAGGGGATCATCCTCTGGGGCAACGAGTACTACAGCCAACTGGCCAAGTTTGACATCCGGAGCTATTACGGCCGGAACGTACGGGAGATCTCCGCGCGGGAAAACGTCCAACTCCCCGGAAAAATGACTTTGCTGGATCAGTCCATCCTGAAGGGCGGGGAGGAGATCCAGGAGCTGGTGAAGTACAACACCGACGACTATGTCATCACCACCCTCACACCCATCCGGGACGAGGCGGGTGAGATCAGCTTCTATCTCTACCTTCTCACCAACTACAGCGCCACCCTGCGGATGCAGAAGGAGCTCTCCCTCTCTCACGCCAGGAGCAGCGCCCTGGCGGAGCAGCTTCAGGACATGCAGTTCCGCCGCTGCCTGAAGGAGGAGATCGTCATCCAGGACCGGGAGATGCGCAGGATCTTCCGTATGGGCGCCCGCCTGGCCATGGTGACGGCCTCCGTGGCCCTCTCCGGGGAGTCCGGGGTGGGGAAGGACGTGCTGGCCAAATTCATCCACCGCTCGGGCAGCCGGGCGGGGCACCCCTTTATCCACGTGAATCTGGGCGCCATCCCCAAGGAGCTCTTCGAGTCCCAGCTGTTCGGCTACGCCCCGGGGGCCTTTACAGGGGCGCTGAAGGAGGGCAAGATGGGTCTCATCCAGCTGGCGGACAAGGGTACGCTCTTCCTGGACGAGATCGGAGAGCTCCCCCTGGACATCCAGGCCAAGCTGCTCCAGGTGGTCCAGGACAAGGCGGTGCGGGCCATCGGCTCCACGGAGCTGGTGCCGGTGGATGTGCGCATCATCTCGGCCACCAACCGGGACCTGGCCCAGATGGTCCAGGACGGCACCTTCCGCCTGGACCTCTATTACCGGCTCAACGTCATCGAACTCCACATCCCCGCCCTCCGGGACCGGAAGAGCGATATCCCCATGCTGGCGGCCCTCTTCCTCCAGAAGTACAACCACAAGTACGGCACCGATAAGGAGCTGGCGCCGGAGGTCATCGACGCCTTCAAAAGCTACCGCTGGCCGGGCAACATCCGGGAGCTCAAGCACCTCATCGAGAGCCTGGTGATCCTGAGCCGGGAGCCGGTGATCACCCTGGAGCAGCTCCCCCGGGAGCTCCATGAGGGCATGGGCGCCGAGTGGCGGCAGAAGCTGCCGCAGAACTGGGAGCAGGCGGGGCTGAAGGAGGCCCTGGCGGACATGGAGCGGGAGCTGATCCGGGAGGCGGTGGAGCGGACGGCCTCGCTGACGGAGGCGGCGGCCTACCTGAAGGTCGATCTGTCCACCCTGTCGAAAAAGAGGAAAAAATACGGGATCTGAGGTGGATGGGCGGCCATGTACAGTCAAATCAAGGAGCTCCGGCAGGTGCTGGAGGAGCAGGGCATCATCGCGGAGGACCCCAGCATGCTGGCCATCTTCCAGAACGCCTACCATCTGGCCTCCATGGATACCACGGTGCTGATCTACGGCGGGTCGGGGGTGGGCAAGGACCGGATCGCCAAATTCATCCACGCCAACAGTCAGCGCCGGGAGGGGCCCTTTCTCCACATCAATTGCAGCGCCGTGCCCCAGGAGCTCTTCGAGGCGGAGCTGTTCGGCTACGAGGCGGGCACCTTTACCGGCGGCCTGCACGCCGGAAAGCAGGGGCTGCTGGAGGCGGCCAGCGGCGGGACGCTGTTCCTGGACGAAATCGGCGAGATGAGCCTGCAAAACCAGGTCAAGCTGCTGGATTTCCTCCAAAACAAGCAGATCACCCGGCTGGGCGGCGGGGTCCGGGAGGACCTGGACGTCCGGATCATCAGCGCCACCAACCGGGACCTGCGCACGGAGGTGCGGGCGGGGCGGTTCCGGGAGGACTTCTACTACCGGATCTGCGTGGTGGCCCTGGAGATCCCGCCCCTGCGGGAGCGGCCCAGGGACATCGCGGCCTTTGCCGCCCATTTTATCGCGGGCAACGGCGGCGGGGAAGCCCTGAAACTGACTCCGGACGCGCTGGAATATCTCCGGCAGCAGGAATGGCCCGGAAATCTCCGGGAGCTCCAGAACCTGATGGAGCGGGTCTGCATCTTCGGCACCGGGGGAAAGGTGACCCGGTCCATGCTGGAGCAGAACCACATGGCGGTGCCCGCCGGCCCGGGAAGACCGGAGAAGGAGCGGCCGCAGCATAAGACGCTCCGGGAGTCGGTGGACGAGTGCAAGCGGGCCTGCATCTCGGAGGCCATCCAGGAGACCGCCACCCTGGAGGAGGCGGCCGAATGGCTGGGCGTCAGCCTGGACCTGCTCCACCGGGAGAAGCGGCGGCTGGGGATCTACAAGCGCTGGCACAGATAGACCGCAAAAAAAGATGATAGGAGCGGGTAGAAGTATGTACGAGACCGTATTCAGTCCCGGAAGGATCGGGAGCCTCTCCCTGGAGAACAGGCTGGTCGTACCGGCGATGACGTCGCTGCTGTCCGACCCGGACGGGGTGCCCACGGAGGAGATGATGGCCTATTACGCCCGAAAGGCCATGGGCGGCTGGGGACTCATCATCACGGAGAACATCAGGGTGGCGCCCCACGGGGGCGCCTCGGTGCGCCTGCCCGGCCTGTGGGAGGACCGGCAGATCCCGGGACACCGGGCCCTGGTCCGGCGGGTCCATGACGCCGGCGGGAAGCTGTGCGCCCAGATCTACCACGCCGGTCCCCAGGCCTCCAGGGCGGTGAGCGGCGTGCAGCCCACGGCGCCGTCGGCCCTGTGCCTGTCCGGCTACTCCGAGGTGCCCAGGGAGCTGACGGAGGAGGAGATCCGGGTCCTGGTGGCCGACTTCGCCTCCGCCGCCCGCCGGGCCGTGGAGGCGGGCTACGACGCCATCGAGCTCCACGGCGCCCACGGCTACCTGATCGGCCGGTTCCTGTCCGGCCGCTCCAACAAGCGCACCGACCGCTACGGCGGCACGCTGGAGGGGCGGAACCAGTTCCTGCGGGAGATCCTGACCGCCGTGCGGGCGGAGATCGGCCCCGCGTTCCCCCTGCTCCTGCGGCTCTCGGCCTCCGAGTACATCGAGGGAGGCATCACCCCGGCGGAGACGGCGGTGACAGCCATGATGGCGGAGAAACTGGGGGCGGACGCCATCCACTGCTCCGCCGGCACCGTGGAGACCAACTATCGCATCATCCCGCCCAGCGCGGTGGCTCCGGGCGCCTATGCCGACAACGCCGCCGGCATCAAGGCGTGTGTGGATGTGCCGGTCATCGCCGTGGGGCGGGTCAACGACCCCCTGACGGCGGAGCAGATCCTCCGGAGCGGGAAGGCCGATTTCGTGTCCATGGGCCGGGCCTCCCTGGCCGACCCCGACCTGCCGGCAAAGGCCAGGGCGGGCCGCGCCGACCAGATCAACCGGTGCATCGGCTGCGTGCAGGGGTGCATCGGCGAGAACAAGAAGGGCCGCCACTGCACCTGCCTGGTCAACCCCACGGCGGGCTATGAGACGGAGCTGACGGTGACGCCGGCGGAGCAGCCTTTGAGGGTCACCGTGGTGGGCGGCGGCGTGGCCGGCGCGGAGACCGCCATCGTGGCCGCCATGCGCGGGCACAGAGTGGAGCTCTTTGAGGCCTCCGACCGCCTGGGCGGACAGTGGATCGCCGCCAGCATCCCGCCGGGGAAGGCGGACTTTGCCGCCTTCCTGAAGTGGCAGGCGTACATGCTGGAGCGGCTGGGCGTAACGGTGCATCTGAACTGCCGGGCGTCGGCGGAGGACATCCTGGCTGGGCAGCCCCACCGGATCGTCCTGGCCACCGGCGGAGCCGATGTCCGGCCGCCCATCCGGGGGATCGACTGCGCCGTGCCGGCGGAGCAGATCCTGCGGGGCCGGGTGCGGCCCGGCGCCCGGGTGGCCGTCATCGGCGGCGGCCTGGTGGGAGCGGAGACGGCCGCCTATCTGGCCCGGGAGGGACGAGCGGTGACCGTCCTGGAGCGCCTGCCGGAGATCGCCGGAGACGGCGAGCCCAACGTCCGGCACTACCTCATGGAGGACCTGGAGCGGTACCGGACGGCGGTGTATACCTGCGCGGAGGTGAAGAGCGTGGACCAGGGCCAGGTGTGCTTCGTCCATGGCGGTGAGGAGCACCGGCTGGAGACCGACACCGTGGTGCTGGCGGCCGGGCTCCGTCCGGCGTCCGGCCTGTGGGAGGCGCTGCAGGACTGCGGCACCCCGGTGGTGCGGGTGGGCAACGCCGCCGAGGTGAAAAACGGCTTCTGGAACATCCGGGAGGGCTTCCAGACCGGGCGGGAGCTGTAACAAAAGAACATTCCTGAGAAAAAACAGCGCGCCGCTGCATCGGCGCGCTGTTTTTTCTCCCCAAATGCGGATTTTGATTTACTTTCCAGAAAATCAGGGGTATGATGATAGCAGCGATTTGGGGCCGGGGGGTATCGGCCCTGTGCAGAGAAGGAGAGAAGTGCGTGAAGGAGAGTAAGCGACTGTCGGTCAATACGGCCCTGAGCATCCTGCTGCTGGCGGCGTGCATAAGCATGCTCCTGCTTGGGATTTCCCTGGTGCGGACCAAGCTGCTTCAGAATACCCAGGACCTTGGCATGTCCCTGGCGGAGAGCTATGCCGCCGAAGAGGAGAACCATGTGGCTACATTCAGCAACTTCCTGGAGCTGGGCGCCCAATATGTAGAGGAGCTCAGCCAGTCGGGGGCGGACAGCGGCGAGATCCAGCAGTGGTTCCAGGGTTATTTCTCCAAGCTCGCCTCCATTGTGGGGGAAAATGTCATTGACCCTTACGCCGTGATGGACGGGAAGATCGTGGCCGCCAACCCATGGGACGGCGACGAGAGCTACGACTACCAGAGCACCGACTGGTACCGGCAGGCGCTGGAGGCCGGAGGGGAGGTCATCTTCACCGATGTCTACACCGACGCCATCACAGGCAGCCGGATCATCACCGCGGCCAGGAAGCTTCAAGGCTCCGGCAACGTGCTGGCTATGGACATTTTTCCGCAGAATTTCCATGAGCGGTCAGGCGGCAAGGGACTGCCTGAGGACGGCTCCATCTACCTGTGCGATTCCAGAGGGACGCTGCTTTATGCCTCCACCAAATGGGACGTATCCAGCGAGGAGCTCCAGAGCTTTACCGATGAGCTGCTCAAAGGCATCCGGGATGGGTCCCTGCTGGCCTATGACGCATCCTTCCGGGATCTGGACGGCGTGGAGCGGGGCGCATATGCCCACGAGATGAGCAACGGCTGGATCGTGATCCTCACGATCCCCTTCCAGACCATTCTCCAGGGAGAGCGCAATCTCCCCGTTATGACGATGGTGGGCATTTCCGCGCTGGTCATTGTGGCTATGCTGGTGATGGTGATCCGGGACCTGGTGAACAGCCGGCGCATCCGGCAGGCCGACACCACCATCCACATCCTGAGCGACTCCTTCTACGCCATCTACCGGGTCAACTACAAAACCGGCGTCTATGAGGCCATCAAGACCTCACCGGATGTGGCGGACGCCCTGTCGAAGACAGGAGACTACCAGCGCCTCCTCAGCACAGTGGGCACCCTGGTGGATCCGGAGACGTTTCAGGAATTCTCTCTGGCCTTCTCCCTGGAGAGCATCCGGCAGCGGGTGGCCGCCAAGATCCCCGACTACGGCGGCGACTACCAGCGCCGCTTCGGCGACGTCTACAAGTGGGTGAACATCCGCACCCTCTATGACGGCAGCCGGGCTCCCGACGAGGTCATCCTCTGTTTTCGAGAGGTGGATCTGGAAAAGCGCCTGCAGCTCCAGCACATGAACATCCTCCAGGAAGCCCTGGAGACGGCCAAGAAGAGCACCAAAGCCAAAAACGTCTTCTTCTCCAACATGTCCCACGACATGCGCACCCCCCTCAACGCCATCATCGGCCTCTCCGAGCTGGCTCAGCGGGACCGGGACGACCGGGAGAAGGTGGACGGCTACATGCGGAAGATCGCGTTTTCCGGCAAGCAGATGCTCTCCCTCGTCAACGACATCCTGGAGCTCTCCCGGCTGGAGTCGGGCCGCCATACCCTGGACTGCCGCCCCTTTAACCTGCGGCAGTGCGTGGAGGATCTGACCGCCGTGTTCCAGGACATGGCCCGGAAGGACGACCGGGACTTCTCCGTGAAGATGGAGCTCACCGACGCCGTGGTGGAGGGAGATCCCTACAAGCTGGGGCAGATCCTCAACAATCTTCTTTCCAACGCCTTCAAATACAGCGAGTCCGGAGACCGGGTGGAGCTGACGGTGAAGCAGTTTGACTTCCAGCAGCACAGCAAGTACCAGTTTACCGTGGAGGACACGGGCATCGGCATGTCGGAGCAGTTCCTGGAGCACATCTTCGATCCCTATGCCCGGGAGACCCGCTTCGCATCCCAGAGCATCACCGGCACCGGCCTGGGCATGCCCATCGTCAAGAGCCTGGTCCAGCAGATGAGCGGTGAGATCACGGTGGAGAGCACCCTGGGAGAGGGGAGCCGCTTTACGGTGACCCTGCCCATGGAGGTGGTCCGGGGCGCGGAGCCGGAGGAGGCGCGGCCGGAAGCGGGAGCAGAGGCGCCGGTGGATCTCACCGGCAAGCGGGTCCTCCTGGCCGAGGACAACGAGCTCAACATGGAGATCGCCGTGGAGATCCTCACCATGAACGGTATGGAGGTGGTCCGGGCGGGGAACGGAGCGGAGGCGGTGGCGGCCTTCCAGAAGAGCCCGCCCTACTCCATCCACGCCATCCTCATGGACATGCAGATGCCGGTGATGGACGGCTGTACGGCCGCCCGGGCCATCCGGGCCATGGACCGGCCCGACGCCGCCGGCGTGCCCATCATCGCCGTCACCGCCAACGCATTCGCCGAGGACATCGCCAAGACCACGGAGGCGGGCATGGACGGCCACATCTCCAAGCCCATCGACTTCACCGTGCTGAACCGGACCCTGGCCCGGCTCATCAAGGGGTGAGAAGGGCCCCAAATCCCCGGGAAGGCTTGACTTTTCCCGCCGGGACACATAAAATGGACCACGGAAAAATTTCTAGGAAAAGGATTGAGATATATGGCACAGGACAAAAAGCAGGTGGAGCAGATCACCGATATGGAGGTGGACTTCGCCCAGTGGTACACCGACGTGTGCAAGAAGGCGGAGCTCATCGACTACTCCAGCATCAAGGGCATGTTCATCTACCGCCCCTACGGCTACGCCATCTGGGAGAACATCCAGCGGGAGCTGGACAACCGGTTCAAGGCCACCGGCCATGAGAACGTCTCCCTCCCCATGCTCATCCCCGAGTCCCTCCTCCAGAAGGAGAAGGACCACGTGGAGGGCTTCGCCCCCGAGTGCGCCTGGGTGACCATGGGCGGCAGCGAGAAGCTGGAGGAGCGCTACTGCATCCGCCCCACCAGTGAGACGCTGTTCTGTGAGCACTATAAGAACATCATCCACTCCTGGCGGGACCTGCCCAAGCTCTACAACCAGTGGTGCTCCGTCCTCCGCTGGGAGAAGACCTCCCGCCCCTTCCTGCGCCACCGGGAGTTCCTGTGGCAGGAGGGCCACACCATGCACGCCACCGCCGAGGAGGCCCGGGAGGAGACCCAGCGGATGCTGAACATCTACGCCGACTTCCTGGAGAACGTGCTGGCCATGCCCGTGGTCAAGGGCCAGAAGACCGACAAGGAGAAGTTCAACGGCGCCGAGGAGACCTACACCGTGGAGTGCATGATGCACGACAAGAAGGCCCTCCAGGCCGGCACCAGCCACTACTTCGGCGA
>CALWYC010000004.1 GCA_944385655.1 uncultured Intestinimonas sp.
TAGGGATAGCCGTCGTCGCCGTGGACCGCCAGCACTCCGGAGGTGCCCCGGTCCAGCACGGCCAGGCACTCCTCACGGGAGAGGGCCTGCTCTTTGCGTCTCATATCACGAAACATGTGGAATGACCACCTTTCTCTCTTTCCTTGTGTGGAAGTTATATCACGGCGGCGGGGATTTTGCAAGGCGGCGGGACTGGACAGGGTCGGCCCGGTGGGGTATGATATTCAGGCAAACAGAGAAAGGCGGGAGAGCGTTGATGAGCCGGGACGGGACATGCTATATCGTGGGGGCGGGGACCTTTTACGACCGGGGCTTTGCGCCGGGGGCGGGGGACTTCGTCATCGCCGCCGACGGCGGCTATGGGACCCTTACGGCCCGGGGGACGGACATGGACCTGGTGGTGGGGGACTTTGACTCTATGGGCTCCCGGCCCGATCACCCCAAGGTGGTGGATCTACCGGTGGAGAAGGACGACACCGACACCATGGCCGCCATCCGGCTGGGCTGGGACCGGGGCTACCGGACCTTCCGGCTCTACGGCGGCACCGGCGGCCGGGTGGACCACACCCTGGCCAACCTCCAGTCCCTGGTGTGGCTCTCCGTCCGGGGCGGACGGGGCTTCCTGGTGGGGGAGGACTGGACCGCCGCCGCCATCACCAACGGCTCCCTGGCGTTTTCGGCGGACCACCGGGGGACGATCTCGGTGTTCTGCCAGGGGGACCGGGCGGAGGGCGTCACCCTGGAGGGCCTCAAGTACCCCCTGAAGGATGCCGTCCTCACCTGCGATTTTCCACTGGGTGTGAGCAACTCCTTCACTGGCTCGGAGAGCCGGGTGACGGTGGGGAAGGGGACCCTGCTGGTGATCTGGTACCATTGAGTAAAAAAAGTCCGGCGCGGTTGATCACACCGCGCCGGACTTTTTGCCGCTTTGCTTACTTGTCGGGATAGAAGCCGGAGGGGGCTTCGGAGAGGTTGATCATGATGTTCTTCATCTGGGTGTAGTGGTCCAGGATGACCTTGTGGGTCTCACGGCCGATGCCGGAGGCCTTGTAGCCGCCGAAGGGGGCTCCCTCGGGGATGGCGTTGTAGGTGTTGACCCACATACGGCCGGTCTCGATGGCGCGGGAGACCCGGATGGCCCGGTTGATGTCCCTCGTCCAGACGGCGCCGCCCAGGCCGTAGGTGCTGTCGTTGGCCATGGCGATGACCTCGTCCTCGTCGTGGAACTTGATGACGCAGGCCACCGGCCCGAAGATCTCCTCCTGAGCCACCCGCATCTTGTTGTTCACATCCACCAGCAGGGTGGGCTTCATGAAGCAGCCCTTGGCCAGATCGCCCTCGGTGGCGCGCTCGCCGCCGCAGGCCACCTTGGCGCCCTCCTCCTTGCCGATCTCGATGTACTGGAGGATCTTCTTCACCTGGTTCTCGTTGATCTGGGAGCCCATCTGGGTGTCGGCCTCCCAGGGCATGCCCACCTTGACCTGGTTGAAGCGGCGGGCGGCCTCCTCCACGAACTTATCGTAGATGGTGTCCTGGACGAAGACACGGGAGCCGGCGCAGCACACCTGGCCCTGGTTGAAGAGGATGCCCAGCTGCACGCCGTCCATGGCCATGTCCCACTTGCAGTCGTCGAAGTAGATGTTGGCGCTCTTGCCGCCCAGCTCCAGGGTGGAGGGGATGAGCCGCTCGGCGGCGGCGCAGGCCACACAGCCGCCCACCTCGGTGGAGCCGGTGAAGGCCAGCTTCCGGAAGCCGGGATGGTCCAGGATGTATTGACCGGCCTTGGAGCCGGAGCCGGTGATGACGTTGAACACGCCGGCGGGGATCACGTCCTGGGTCAGGCGGGCCAGCTCCAGCACGCTCAGCGGGGTGTCGCTGGAGGGCTTGAAGACGGTGCAGCAGCCGGCGGCCAGCACGGGGGCCAGCTTCCAGGCGGCCATCAGGAAGGGGAAGTTCCAGGGCACGATCTGGCCCACCACGCCGATGGGCTCCCGGAGGATCAGGGAGAGGGTGGTGCCGTCCAAGATGCTGGCGGAGCCCTCCTCCGCCATGATGCACCCGGCGAAGTAGCGGAAGTGGCGGACGGAATAGGGAATGTCGATGGCCATGGTCTCCCGGATGGGCTTGCCGTTGTCCAGAGACTCCACCATGGCCAGGTGCTCGGCGTTCTGCTCAATGATATCGGCCACCTTGTTCAGAATGGCCGCGCGCTCGTTGGTGGTGATGCCCTTCCAGCTCTTGAAGGCCTCCCAGGCCGCGGCTACCGCGGTGTCCACGTCCTCCTTCGTGGCCTGGGCACAGGTTGCCAGGTGCTCACCGTTGGCGGGGCAGCGGGTCTCAAAGGTGGCGCCGTCGCCCGCGGGGACCCACTGACCATTGATGTAAAGTCCATAGTTCTCCTGCGTGATCCGTTCCATGGTGATACTCCTTTCTCATGTGGAAGTGGCCGGACCGGTAGGCCGGTCAGATGGATGATGTTCCCAATTCGAAGTATATCATTCTGCACAAATAAGTCAATAGACAAAATGGGTAAAAACGCTGAAAACAAAAAAATATTTTTCATAACAATAATATATTATGGAATAGACGAAAAATATGAGAAAAAGGTCAAAAATAGAATCGATAAGTGATGTTCTGCTGAATAGAACAAATAAAAGCAAAAACAAAAAATTGGCCCCACCAATCTGGGGGCGCAGGGAAAAGGCCGGCGGGCGCGGAAGGCCTGGCGCGGAACCGGCGCCCGGCGCGGGCAGGAGCCCGCCGAGGGGCCTTCCGGTCTGTCCCTGACCCCTCCGAAGATCCGCCGCCAGATCAAAAATGCCGGGAACGCCGATGCAATTCCCCCTTGCAAAGGGCGGACACATTCGGTATACTGATGGTGATAAGAATATGGTTCGGATGATGGCATCGGGAGAGACCGCCCAGGCGGCGCCGAAGGGGAGCGGCAAGAACTCTCAGGCAAAAGTACCGGTGCCGGACGAGACTCCGAAGACCAAAGGGGCGCGTGCCCCGGCGGACCGAAGAAGCAATTTGCTCCACCGGGGCGGAGAATCTTTCAGGTGAGAAGACGGAGGCGTGCCTTTGCTTGGCGCGCCTCCGTCTTGCATTTTTTGTCCTACCAATTTTGAGAAAGAAGGGATCGCCAATGGAAAAGAAGACGCCGCTTTACGACCGCCATGTGGCGCTGGGCGGGAAGATCGTCCCCTTCGCGGGGTACCTGCTGCCGGTCCAGTACCCCACCGGCGTCATCGCCGAGCACATGGCCGTCCGCACCGCCGCCGGGCTTTTTGACGTCTCCCACATGGGAGAGCTGGTCTTTACCGGCCCGGACGCCCTCCAGAACCTCAACCACATGCTCACCAACGACTTTACCAACATGACCGACGGCCAGGTCCGCTACTCCCCCATGTGCAACGACGCCGGCGGCTGCGTGGACGACCTCATCGTCTACAAGGTCCGGGAGGGGGCCTACCTGGTGGTGGTCAACGCCGCCAACAAGGATAAGGACGCCGCCTGGATGGCGGACCACCTCGCCGGAGACTGCAAAATGGAGGACATCTCGGAGACCGTGGCCCAGGTGGCCCTCCAGGGGCCAAAGTCCAAGGAGATCCTCCTCAAGCTGGTGGGGGAGGGGGACCTTCCCAAGAAGTACTACAGCTTCATCCCCCAGATCACCATCGGCGGCATCCAGTGCCTCATCTCCCGCACCGGCTACACCGGGGAGTTCGGCTATGAGCTCTACTGCGCCGCCGGGGAGGGACCCGCCCTGTGGGACCTGCTGCTGGAGACGGGGAAGGATGTGGGGCTCATCCCCTGCGGTCTGGGCGCCCGGGACACCCTGCGGCTGGAGGCCGCCATGCCCCTCTACGGCCATGAGCTCACCGACGACATCGGCCCCCTGGAGGCCGGCCTGGACTTTGCCGTCAAGCTGAACAAGGATGACTTCATCGGCAAGGCGGGCCTGGAGGGCCGCCTGCCCCTGAGCAAGGTGCGGGTGGGCCTGGAGGTCACCGGCCGGGGCATCGTCCGGGAGCACCAGGACATCTACATCGGGGACCGGCTGGCGGGACAGACCACCTCCGGCACCCACGCCCCCTTCCTGGGCAAGGCCATCGCCATGGCCTACCTCTCCCCGGACGACGCCGCCGAGGGCGCCCAGGTGGAGGTGGACGTCCGGGGCCGCCGGGTGGCCTGCAAGGTGGTGCCCCTGCCCTTCTACAAACGCTGAATCAAATACAATATATAATGTAATATAAGGAGGAATTTACCATGAATACCCCCGATCATCTCCGCTATACCAAGTCCCACGAGTGGGTCCTCTTTGCCGATGACGGCACCGCCAAGGTGGGCCTCACCGACCACGCCCAGGATGCTCTGGGGGATCTGGTCTTCGTCAACCTGCCCCAGGTGGGGGACGCCCTGACCTGCGGCGAGGCCCTGGGCGACGTGGAGTCGGTGAAGGCCGTCTCCGATGTGTACAGCCCGGTGACCGGCACCGTGAAGGCGGTGAACGAGGACCTGCTGGATACCCCCGAGGCCATCAACGCCGACCCCTACGGCGCCTGGCTGGTGGAGGTGGAGGACATCACCGACCAGGAGGAGCTGCTGGACGCCGCCGCCTACGAGGCCCACTGCGCCCAGGAGGACTGAGCCGGGGCCGGACAACGGGAAAGGAGTGATCCAAGGACATGGGAAGCTATCAGCCATCCACCCAGGCGGAGCGCCAGGCCATGCTGGAGGCCATCGGCTGTCAGAGCATGGATGACCTCTACGCCCAGGTGCCGCCGGAGATGCGCCTGGACCATCTGGATCTGCCCGACGGCAAGAGCGAGCTGGAGGTCCGGCGGGTCCTGGAGGGCATCGCCGCCAAGAATACGGTCTTCCCCTCGGTGTTCCGGGGGGCGGGCGCCTATAAGCATTACATCCCCGCCATCGTCAAGAGCGTCACCGGCAAGGAGACCTTCCTCACCGCCTACACCCCCTACCAGGCCGAGCTCTCCCAGGGGGTGCTCCAGTCCATCTTCGAGTACCAGACCATGATCTGTGCCCTCACCGGCATGGATGCCTCCAACGCCTCCATCTACGACGGCGCCTCCGCCGCCGCTGAGGCGGCGGCCATGTGCCGGGACCGGAAGCGGAGCACGGTCCTCCTCTCCGCTGCCGCCCACCCCATGGTCCGCCGTACGGTGGAGACCTACTGCTTTGGAAACGGCATGGAGGTGAAGACCGTTCCGGTGAAGAACGGCTTCACCGACGCCCAGGCCCTCACGGACCTGCTGGACGACACCGTGGCCTGCTTCTACCTCCAGCAGCCCAACTACTTCGGCCGCATCGAGTCGGCCAGGGAGCTGGGAGAGGCCGCCCACGCCGCCGGGGCCAAATTCATTATGGGGGTCAACCCCATCGCCATGGCGGTCCTCAAGACCCCGGGGGAGTGCGGCGCCGACATCGCCGTGGGCGAGGGGCAGCCCCTGGGCATGCCCCTGAGCTTCGGCGGACCCTACCTGGGCTTCATGGCGGCCACCGCCGCCCTCACCCGGAAGCTGCCCGGCCGCATCGTGGGCGAGACCACCGACCACGACGGCCGCCGGGCCTACGTCCTCACCCTCCAGGCCCGGGAGCAGCACATCCGCCGGGAGAAGGCATCCTCCAACGTGTGCTCCAACCAGGCCCTGTGCGCCATGACCGCCGCCGTCTACCTGGCCGCCATGGGCCCCGACGGCCTGCGCCAGGCCGCCGAGAGCTGCATGGCCCACGCCCGGTATGCCGCCCAGAAGGTGTGCGATGTGCCCGGCTTCGACATGGTCTATCCCGGCCCCTACTTCCATGAGTTCGTCACCACCTGCCCCTGCAAGCCGGAGAAGCTGCTGGCCGGCCTGGCCAAGCGGGGCATCCTTGGTCCCCTCCCCCTGGAGGACGGCAACCTGCTGTGGTGCGCCACGGAGATGAACACCAGGGACGAGATCGACGCCCTGGAACAGGCCATTCGGGAGGTGGTATGAGTGGAACTGCTGTTTGAAAAGAGCCGGAAGGGCCGCCGCTGCGACCTGCTGCCGCCCCTGGACGTGCCCCCCGCCCACCTGATGGCGGGCATGGAGCGGGAGATCCCCCTGGACCTGCCGGAGCTCTCCGAGGTGGACCTGACCCGGCACTACTCCGCTCTGGAGCGCCGGGCCCACGGGGTGAACAACGGCTTCTATCCCCTGGGCTCCTGCACCATGAAGTACAATCCCCGCATCAATGAGGAGCTCGCCGCCCTGCCCGGCTTCACCGGGGTCCACCCCACCCAGAGCGCCGACACCGCCCAGGGCTGCCTGGAGGTCCTCTATCTGGCCGAGGAGCTGCTGTGCGAGATCACCGGCATGGACGCCATGACCTTTCAGCCCGCCGCCGGCGCCCACGGGGAATTCACCGCCCTGCTGATGGTGAAGAAGTACCACCTGGACCGGGGAGATACCGCCCGGACCAAGATCCTGGTCCCCGACTCCGCCCACGGCACCAACCCGGCCTCCGCCGCCATGTGCGGCTTCACCGTGGTCAACGTGCCCTCCAACCCGGAGGGCGGTGTGGACCTGGCCGCCCTGAGGGCCGCCGCCGGCCCCGACACCGCCGCCCTCATGCTCACCAACCCCAACACCCTGGGTCTCTTCGACCCCAACATCCTGGAGATCACCCAGATCGTCCACGACGCCGGCGGCCTGTGCTACTACGACGGCGCCAACCTCAACGCCGTCATGGGCGTGGTCCGCCCCGGCGACATGGGCTTTGACCTGGTCCACCTGAACCTCCACAAGACCTTCTCCACCCCCCACGGCGGCGGCGGACCGGGCTCCGGCCCCGTGGGCTGCAAGAAGTTCCTGAAGGATTTCCTCCCCGTCTTCCACGTGGAGGAGGGGGCGGACGGCCTGGAGTTCCGGGACCCGGCCAAGAGCATCGGCAGCGTCAAGGGCTTTTACGGCAACTTCACCGTGGTGGTGAAGGCCCTCAGCTACATCCTCACCCTGGGCGCCCAGGGCATCCCCGAGGCCGCCAAGGGGGCGGTGCTCAACGCCAACTACCTGCGGGAGCAGCTGCGGGGGACCTATGATATCGCCTACGGCGACGGCCCCTGCATGCACGAGTTCGTGCTCACCCTCCACGACCTGAAGAAGCAGACCGGGGTCTCCGCCATGGACGTGGCCAAGGCCCTCATCGACCACGGCATCCACCCGCCCACCATGTACTTCCCCCTCATCGTGGAGGAGGCCCTCATGTTCGAGCCCACCGAGACCGAGTCCCGGGAGACCCTGGACGAGGCGGCGGCGGTGCTCAGGGACATCCGCGCCCAGGCCGACGCCGACCCGGAGGCCCTCCACGCCGCCCCCCACCACGCCCCCATCAGCCGGCCCGACGAGGTGAAGGCCGCCCGTCACCCGGTGCTGCGGTACACGCCGCCGGAGGATCAGGCATGAGCTGGGACCTCATCGTCATCGGGGGCGGCCCCGGCGGCTACACCGCCGCCATCCGGGCCGCCCAGCTGGGGCTGCGCACCGCCCTGGTGGAGCGGGACGCCGTGGGCGGCACCTGCCTCAACCGGGGGTGCATCCCCACCAAAGCCCTCATCCATGCCGCCGAGCGGTATGAGGAGATGAGGGAGTGTGAGACCTTCGGCCTGCGGGCGGAGGGGGTCTCCTTCGACTACCCCGCCATGTGCGAGCGCCGGGACCATGTGGTGGGGCAGCTCCGGGACGGCGTGGAGCGCATTCTGAAGGGAAACAAGGTGGAGCGCATCACCGGCACCGCCCGCATCCTGGGTCCCGGACGGGTTCAGGTGGGGGAGGAGGTGCTGGAGGGGAAGAACATCCTCATCGCCGTGGGCGCCCGGCCCGCCCTGCCGCCGGTGCCCGGGCTGGACCTGCCCGGAGTCCTCACCAGCGACGACCTGCTCACCGGGGCTGCCTTCTACCACCGCCCCGCCATCATCGGCGGCGGCGTCATCGGTATGGAGTTCGCCGGGCTGTACCAGGCGTTGGGGGCGGAGGTCACCGTGCTGGAGGCCCTGGAACGGGTGCTCCCCACCCTGGACCGGGAACTCTCCCAAAACCTGAGCATGCTCATGAAGAAAAAGGGCGTCAGGCTGTGCCCCGGCGCCCGGGTGGAACGGGTGGAGCGGGGGCCGGACGGCCTCGTCTGCACCTACACCGTGAAGGACAAGACCGAGACCGTCGCCGCCGACGCCGTGCTGGTGGCCACCGGCCGCCGGCCCAACACCGACGGGCTTTGCGCCCCGGAGGTGGACCTGGGCCTGGACCGGGGGGCCATCCCCGTGGACGACCGCTTCCAGACCCGCGTCCCCGGCATCTACGCCATCGGCGACGCGGTGAAGGGCAGCATCCAGCTGGCCCACGCCGCCGCCGCCCAGGGCATCAACGCCGTGAGCATGCTGGCGGGGAAGGAGCCCCCCATGGACCTCTCCGTGGTGCCATCCTGCGTCTACGTCCGGCCGGAGATGGCCTCCGTGGGCCGTACCGAAGCCCAGTGTAAGGAGGCGGGCATCCCCGTCAAAACGGCCAAGTACCTGACCGGCAGCAACGGCCGCAGCCTCATCGCCGGGGCCGGCCGGGGCTTTATCAAGGTGGTCTATGACGGAGAAAGCGGTGTGATCCTGGGCGCCCAGCTCCTGTGTGAGCGGGCCACCGACCTGGTGGGGGAATTCGCCTCCGCCGTCTCCAGGGGGGAGACCCTGGAGGACATGGCCCGGGTGATCCGTGCCCACCCCACCTTCGCCGAGGCCGTGGGCGAGGCGGCGGAGGCCGGCCTGGGCCTGAGCATCCATCAGCTCAACCGGTAAAAATCCATACAGAAAGGACCGTTCGGCGTGCCGAACGGTCCTTTCTGTCAGTTTGGGGTGAACAACTGGTCCACCGTGGTGCCCAAAATCTGGGCCAGGCGGAAGGCCAGGGCCAGGGTGGGGTCGTACTTGTTGTTCTCGATGGCGTTGATGGTCTGCCGGGAGACCCCGCAGGCCTTGGCCAGCGCCCCCTGGGAGAGCCCCAGCTGCTCGCGCCGCTCTTTGATCTGGTTCTCCATGCTCAGCCTCCGTGCCGGGACCGGTGGTAGAGGAGAAAGACGAAGTACATGGCGGCCATGACGGTGAGCAGGGTGTAGGGGTTGAGGGCTTCATACCCCCGGACGAAATTCAGGGCCACCCGGAGGACCAGATAGCCCGCCACGCCCCCCAGGGTGGAGGCGCTGGCCTTCCAGACGATGAGCTGCCGCCGCTCATCCCCCGGGCGGATGAGGGAGACCACCAAGGCGATGTCCAGGGCGGTGAGCCCCAGCAGCAGGAGCAGGAACAGGGCGGGGAGAAATTGGGTGAACATGGTCGGGGCCTCCTTTCACGGTGCGGGCCTAACGTGTCAAATTCTTTTTACACTTTGAGCATAACAGACCGAGGAGGAGGTGTCAAGAGTTTTTTACACTATTTGCAAATGGCCGGGACCGTGGTACACTCAATGGGATCGAAAGGACAAGCGGAGGAGCGTGGAGTATATGGCGGAAAAGGGACGGTTTGCCCCCAGCCCCAGCGGGCGGATGCACCTGGGGAATTTGTTTTCCTTCTATGTGGCCTGGCTGGATGCCCGGTCGGTGGGGGGGCGAGTGGTCCTGCGGATGGAGGACCTGGACCCGAACCGCACCGGGGAGCCCTGGACGGGCCGCATTGTGGAGGATCTGCGGTGGCTGGGCCTGGATTGGGACGAGGGCTACGGTGTGGGAGGTCCCGACGGACCCTACTGCCAGCGGGAGCGCACCGCCCTCTATGACGCGGCCTTTGCGCGGCTCCAGTCCCTGGACGTGGTCTACCCCTGCTGGTGCAGCCGGGCCCAGCGGCTGGCCGCCTCGGCGCCCCACCCCGGGGAGGAGCGGGATCTGGGCCACTGCCCTTGCCGGGACCTCTCCCGGGCGGAGCGGCAGGCAAGAGCCATGGTGAAGGCGCCGGCCTGGAAGGTGGCCCTGCCCCGTGAGATCGTCCGGTTCCGGGACCTCATTCAGGGTGAACAGGCCTTCGACCTGGCCCGGGACTGCGGCGACTTCGTCATCCGCCGGGCCGACGGGGTGTACGGCTACCAGCTGGCGGTGACGGTGGACGACGCCCTCATGGGGGTGACCCGGGTGGTCCGGGGCCGGGACCTGCTGGACTCCGCCGGCCGACAGCTCTGGCTCATGGACCAGCTGGGGTATCCCGCGCCGGTCTACGCCCACGTGCCCCTGCTGCTCGCCGCTGACGGCCGCCGCCTCTCCAAGCGGGAGCGGGACCTGGACATGGGCGCCCTCCGGGAGAAGCACTCCCCCCGGGCGCTGCGCTCCCTGCTGTGGGGCCTGCTGAGCATGCTCGATGATGCGGGGCTGGAACAGAACTTTAGAACAGATAATATCATGAAAGATGATATTTATTTGGAGCTTTCCAAACTTATTTGACAACTTTACAAGAACTTTACAAAAACTATACTGAAATTTGACGCGGCAGACCTTGTAATTAAGCACAAAAGCTGGTAGGGTAACAAGTGGGAATTGGTTTGGTTTTGCACAAATACCTTCGTATGGCACCTGTCACTGGCGATCGGTTTGGGAAACGGCATGAATCCTGTCCACAGAAAAGCATGTCTCAATCACCGCACGATTTGAAAGGGAGGTACACCATGCAAGGCACAAAGAGGAGGATCATCCCCCTTGTTCTCATTCTGGCAGCGATCACCGGATTGCTGATGACCACAGCCTTCGCCGAGGGCGAAGCGGAATACGTGAGCAGCTTCTTCGCGCAGCCCCTGTCGCTCCTGCCCCCCGTGCTGGCCATCGCGCTGGCCCTGATCACAAAGGAAGTTTACACGTCCCTGTTCCTGGGCTGCCTGGTGGGCGGCTTCCTGTACGCCAACTTCAACCCCGTGGTCGCCGTGACCAGTGTGTACGACATGATCGCCTCCAAGGTGGGCGACAACATGGGCATCGTGGTGTTCCTGGTGTCCCTGGGCTTCATCGTGGTGCTGATGAACCGCTCCGGCGGCTCCAAGGCGTACGGCGACTGGGCCAAAAAGGTCATCAAGACCCGCCGCGGCGCGCTGCTGGCCACTATGATTCTGGCCATCGTACTGGGTGTTGACGACTATTTCAACAATCTGACCACCGGCAACGTGATGCGTCCCGTGACCGACGGCCATCAGATCTCCCGTGCCAAGCTGGCCTACATGATCGACTCTACGGCGGCTCCCGTCTGCATCATGATGCCCATCTCTTCCTGGGCGGCGGCCGTGTCCGGCGTGGCAGAGCAGGTGGGCGTATCTGGCCTGCAGCTGTTCATCAGTGCCATCCCCTGGAACTACTACGCTGTTCTGACGATTTTCACTTTGATTATTCTGGCGGTTTTCGACATCGACTTTGGCCCCATGAAGGTCCATGAGGACAACGCCAAGCGGGGCGACCTTTATACCACTCCTGAGCGGCCCTATGCCGATGCGGACGACGAGAGCAAGAACTCCACCAATGGCAAGGTGATCGACCTGATCATCCCCGTCATTGTACTCATCGTCTCCTGTGTCAGCGGCCTGCTGTACACGGGCGGTTTCTTCACCCCCGACAGCGGCACCTATATGAACGTGATGGACGCCTTTGCCAACTGCACTGCCGCCACTGGCCTGATGTACGGCTCCTTCATCGTGGTCATTTTCTGCTTCATCTATTTCCTGGTCATCCGCCGGAGCATGAACTTTGTCCAGGTCACCGACTGTATCGCCGAGGGCTTTAAGATCATGGTGCCCGCCATCCTGATCCTGACCTTCGCCTGGACCATCAGCGGCGTCACCAACGATCTGCTGGGCGCGAATATCTTCGTGGAGACGGCCATGGCCAGCTCGGCCAAGTCCCTGGCCAACTTCCTGCCCGCTGTGATTTTCGTGGTGGCATGCGGACTGGGCTTTGCCACCGGCACCAGCTGGGGTACGTTCGGTATTCTGATCCCCATCGTGGTGAGCGTGTTCGGCGTCGATGCCGGTACCATCCTCACCGTGGGCCTGGGCGCCTGCCTGGGCGGCGCCGTTATGGGCGACCACTGCTCCCCCATCTCCGACACCACCATCCTGGCCTCTACGGGCGCTCAGTGTTACCATATCAACCATGTAAATACGCAGATTCCATACGCGCTGACGGTGGCTGCCGTCGCCTTTGTAAACCACATCCTGGCCGGCCTGATCCAGAACGTAGTCATAAACCTCATCATTGCCCTGGCATCTATGTTTGCGGTATTGATGATTATTCGTGCCGTGACCTCTAAAAAAGGCTCTGCGGCGACAGTCAAATAAGAACAAATTCTATTTGTATACAAGAGAGACGGGTGAAAACCCGTCTCTCTTTTTCTGTTACTGTTTCTTTACATTGACGAGATAAATCGAAAAAGAAATGAAAATTTTTGCAAGGAAATCACAAAATATAGACATATCATACAAAATGAACATATTATAGAAAAGCGTTTTTATGAAAAATGCTTGTATTCTTCCAAAAAGTGTGTTATTCTGACTTTGGGAATTGGTTTGGTTACCTCAGCACAGCAAAATACTCAGCGCAGATCCATACCTTGAAAATTGCATATGTTTGATAAAGGGAGGAACAACATGAGTAGAACCAAGAGGAATTTGATTCCCCTTCTTTTGGTCATGGCAGCTCTGGCAGGGCTTCTGATGACCACCGCCTTCGCTGAGGGCGACGCCGAGTATGTCAGCAATTTCTTTGCGCAGCCCCTGTCCCTTCTGCCCCCCGTGCTGGCCATCGCGCTGGCCCTGATCACCAAAGAAGTGTATACATCTCTGTTCCTGGGCTGCCTGGTGGGCGGCTTCCTGTACGCCAACTTCAACCCCGTGGTGGCCGTGACCAGCGTGTACGACACCATCGCCTCCAAGGTGGGCGACAACATGGGCATCGTGGTCTTCCTGGTGTCTCTGGGCTTCATCGTGGTGCTGATGAACCGGTCCGGCGGCTCCAAGGCCTACGGCGACTGGGCCAAGAAGGTCATCAAGACCCGGCGGGGCGCTCTGCTGGCCACCATGATCCTGGCCCTGGTGCTGGGCGTGGACGACTACTTCAACAACCTGACCACCGGCAACGTGATGCGTCCCGTCACCGATGGCCATCAGATCTCCCGCGCCAAGCTGGCCTACATGATCGACTCCACCGCTGCCCCGGTGTGCATCATGATGCCCATCTCCTCCTGGGCGGCGGCGGTGTCCGGCGTGGCCGAGTCCATGGAGGGCGTGTCCGGCCTGCAGTTGTTCATCAGCGCCATCCCCTGGAACTACTACGCCATCCTGACCATCTTCACCCTGATCATTCTGGCCGTCTTTGATGAGGATTTTGGTCCCATGAAGGTCCACGAGGACAACGCCAAGCGGGGCGACATCTATACCACCCCCGAGCGGCCTTACGCCGATGCAGACGATGAGAGCAAGAACTCTGCCAACGGCAAAGTCGTGGACCTGGTCATCCCCGTTATCGTGCTCATCATCTCCTGCGTCAGCGGCCTGCTCTTTACCGGCGGCTTCTTCACCCCCGACAGCGGCACCTACATGAACGTGATGGATGCTTTCGCCAACTGCTCTGCCGCCAGCGGCCTGATGTACGGCTCCTTCATTGTGGTCATCTTCTGCTTTATTTACTTCCTGGTCATCCGCCGGAGCATGAGCTTTGTCCAGGTCACCGACTGTATCGCCGAGGGCTTTAAAGTTATGGTGCCGGCCATCCTGATCCTGACCTTCGCCTGGACCATTAGCGGCGTCACCAACGATCTGCTGGGCGCTAAGTTCTTTGTGGAGGAGTTCATGAAGGCCTATGCCGCGGATCTGGCCAACCTGCTGCCTGCCGTCATCTTCTTGGTGTCTGTGCTCCTGGCCTTCGCCACCGGCACCAGCTGGGGTACCTTCGGCATCCTGATCCCCATCGTGGTGGCCACCTTCGGCGTGGACGCCGGCACCATCCTCACCATCGGCCTGGGCGCCTGCCTGGCCGGCGCCGTTTGCGGCGACCACTGCTCCCCCATCTCCGATACCACCATCCTGGCCTCCACCGGCGCTCAGTGCTACCACCTCAACCACGTGAAGACCCAGTTGCCCTATGCCCTGACGGTGGCTGCCGTCTCCTTTGTGAACTACATCCTGGCCGGCCTCATCCAGAACGTGATCATCAACCTCGGCCTTGCTTTCCTGAGCATGTTCGCGGTGCTGATGATCCTCCGTGCCACCATCGGCAAGGACAAGATGGCCGCCCGGGCTGCCGCGAAGTAAGGAAGACGCTTTCTCTCCACGTATCTGACCCATCCAGATCCAAAAGCCCACCGGCTTTGCCGGTGGGCTTTTGCTGTGCTCAGGGGTGGAGCGCCGGCGGCCTGTGAGCACGGCGGCGGGGCGGGAGCCCTCCGGCTTTTGTGCCCCATGTCTTGACTTTTGGGACAAATTTGAATATAATAATCCCAATAGGGCGGCCTCTCTGGCCGCTCCTGCGGAGGCCCGGCGGCCTCCGGGAAAAGGCGACGAAGGGAAAGAGTACGTCTGTCACCCGGTACAGAGAGGAGCCGGCCGGTGCAAGGCTCCCCGGGGCAGGGCGGAAGGTGGTCCCGGAGCTCTGCGGCCCAACGGACAGCTGGCTGTCCCGGTAAGCCGCGGCGTGTGTCCGCGTTAGGGACGAAACGAGTGCGGACGCTCAGGCGCCCGAATTCAGGTGGTACCGCGGAGCGATCCGCCCTGAAGTCCAGGAGGCTTCAGGGCGTTTTTTCGTATCTGGAGCAGAAAGGCGGTAGAGAGCACATGGCCCGATTTGAGGTCAGGATGACAGGAAAAATATTCCAAACATGCACGGAGCAGTATATCCTCTTCCGGCGTGCCCGGGAGATCGCCGGCGGCAGCTTCAAGCTGGTGGTGCTGGTGGAGGTGATCGTGGCCGTGGCCGCCCTGGTGCTGGCGGTGGTCCAGCAGGGGAGCATGGCGACCCGGATCTTCTTTCTCTTTGCGGCGGCGCTGCTGATCTGGCGGGCCGTGAGCAAGGTCCAGGGCCGGGATACCCGGGGCTATATCAAAAAGGCCAGGACCCAGACCCTGCCGCCGGAGGAGGCGGAAAAGGAACTGGTGGTGTCCTTTGACGAGGAGGGCTGCACCCTCCGGGCGCCGGGGAGCACCCTGCCCGGCCAGGACGTGGAGGAGCGCCATCTCTTCTCCTACGGCCAGGTGACCGGCCTGTTCCGCTCCGAGTCCTACTTCCTGACCGCCTGCGACAAGGCGTCCAGTCTCTGCTTCCCCCTGGCCGGTCTGACCGGCGGGACGCCGGAGGAGCTGACGGCCTTTCTGGAAGAAAAGTGCGGCCGGAAGGCCATGCGCTACGCCCTGGAGACCGAGCATATGCGGGCCCTCCTCCGCTGACCGGGCGGGGAGGCGCCTGCCGCGCCACCAAAATACGGATGAATTATAGGATGTGAATACCAATGAACAAGGAATTGCCCAAGGTCTATGAGCCCCAGGAGGTGGAGGGCCGCATCTACGAGATGTGGGAGAAGAACGGCTGCTTTGCCGGCCACCGGGACCCCGATAAGAAGCCCTTCACCATCGTCATGCCGCCCCCCAACGTGACGGGACAGCTGCACATGGGTCACGCCATGGACTCTACCCTTCAGGACATCCTGATCCGCTTCAAGCGGATGCAGGGCTACGCCGCTCTGTGGGTGCCCGGTACCGACCACGCCGGCATCGCCACCCAGATCAAGGTGGAGGAGGAGCTCCGGAAGAACGAGGGCCTCACCCGCTATGACCTGGGCCGGGAGAAGTTCCTGGAGCGGGTGTGGGACTGGAAGCACAAGTACGGCGGCCGCATCGTGGAGCAGCAGAAGAAGCTGGGCGCCTCCTGCGACTGGGACCGGTCCCGGTTCACCATGGACGAGGGCCTCTCCAAGGCCGTCCGCCACGTCTTCGTCTCCCTCTACAAGAAGGGACTCATTTATAAGGGAAGCCGCATCATCAACTGGTGCCCCCACTGCGTCACCGCACTCTCCGATGCCGAGGTGGAGTATCAGGACAAGCCGGGCAGCTTCTGGCACATCCGCTACCCCATCCAGGGCGAGGAGGGCCGGTACGTCATCGTGGCCACCACCCGCCCCGAGACCATGCTGGGCGACACCGGCGTGGCGGTCCACCCCGACGATGAGCGGTACAAGGACATCGTGGGCAAAAAGTGCATCCTGCCCCTGGTGGGCCGGGAGATGCCCATCGTGGCCGACGAGTACGTGGACATGGCGTTCGGCACCGGCTGCGTGAAGATGACCCCCGCCCACGACCCCAACGACTTTGAGGTGGGCCTCCGGCAGAACCTGGAGACCATCCGGGTGCTGGACGACAACGGCAAGATCGTGGAGGGCTATGGCAAGTACTCCGGCATGGACCGCTACGAGGCCCGGAAGGCCATTGTGGCCGACCTGGAGGAGCAGGGGTATCTCGTCAAGGTGGAGCCCCACCAGCACAACGTGGGCACCTGCTACCGCTGCCACAGCGACGTGGAGCCCCTCATCTCCGCCCAGTGGTTCGTGAAGATGGAGCCCCTGGCCAAGGAGGCCCTGCGGGTGGTCAACGACGGCGAGGTCAAGTTTGTTCCCGACCGGTTCTCCAAGACCTATACCAACTGGATGGAGAACGTCCACGACTGGTGTATCTCCCGTCAGCTCTGGTGGGGCCATCAGATCCCCGCCTGGACCTGCCAGGACTGCGGCCACATCACCGTGTCCGAGGAGGACCCCACCGAGTGTGAGCACTGCCACTCCAAGCATATCGTCCAGGAGGAGGACGTGCTGGACACCTGGTTCTCCTCCGCCCTGTGGCCCTTCTCCACCCTGGGCTGGCCCGAGGAGACCGAGGACTTCAAGTATTTCTATCCCACCGACGTGCTGGTCACCGGCTACGACATCATCTTCTTCTGGGTGGCCCGGATGATCTTCTCCGCCTGTGAGCACACCGGCAAGCCCCCCTTCCACACTGTGTTCATCCACGGCCTGGTCCGGGACGACAAGGGCCGGAAGATGAGTAAATCCCTGGGCAACGGCATCGACCCCCTGGAGATCGCCAACCAGTACGGCGCCGACGCCCTGCGCTTCAATCTGGTCACCGGCAACTCCCCCGGAAACGACATGCGCTTCTATACCGAGCGGTGCGAGGCCATGCGGAACTTCGCCAACAAGATCTGGAACGCCAGCCGCTTCCTGATGATGAACCTGACCATCGAGCAGTGCGAGCTGCCCGAGCACCTGGAGCTGGAGGACAAGTGGATCCTCTCCAAGCTCAACCGGGTCATCCCCGAGATCACCGAGAACATGGACAAGTACGAGCTGGGCGTGGCGGCCCAGAAGGTCTATGACTTTATCTGGGACGACTACTGCGACTGGTATATCGAGCTCACCAAGTCCCGGCTCCAGGGGGAGGACCAACAGGCCAAGGAGAACGCCCAAAAAGTGCTCTGCTACGTCCTCACCGACATCCTCAAGCTGCTCCACCCCTTCATGCCCTTCCTCACCGAGGAGATCTGGCAGGCCCTGCCCCATGACGGCGACTTCCTCATGCTCCAGAAGTGGCCGGAGCACCATGTGGAGCTGGACTTCCCCCAGGAGGAGAAGGCCATGGAGCTCATCATGGACGCCATCGGCGCGGTGCGCACCCGCCGGTCCGAGATGAACGTCCCCCCCAGCAAGAAGGCCCACCTCACCGTGGCCACCCTGGAGCGGGAGATCTTTGAGGCGGGCGTCCCCTTCCTCAAGCGCCTGGCCTACGCCAGCGACGTCACCGTCACCGGTATGACCGACGCCGGCGCCGACGGCGAGGAGAGCGCCAAAGGGATGGTCACCGTCATCACCCACGCCGCCCGGATCTCCATGCCCATGGCCGAGCTGGTGGATATGGAGAAGGAGAAGGCCCGGCTGGAGAAGCAGCTGGGCAAGGACAAGGCGGAGCTGGACAAGCTGAACACCAAGCTCCAGAACCCCGGCTTTGTGAACAAAGCCCCTGCCAACGTGGTGGAGGCCGAGCGGGAGCGGGCGGAGAAGCTGGCCGCTGTCATCGCCAAGCTGGAGGAGCAGCTCTCCGGCATGTAATGCCCCGGATCAGACGCGGAGGGCCCTTGCACGTAGGAGGAATGCGCGATGGACCTATGCAAACGCACGCAGCAGCTGTGGCGGATCTATATGACGGCCCGGGAACCGGGTGCGCTGGAGGAGATCCTGGAGTGGGTGGACCCGGACTGCGTGGTGATCGGCACCGGGCGGCACGAGTTCTATGACAGGCTCCAGCCCTTCGTGGATGCCATGGGCAAGGAGATGGCGGAGCGCAGGACGGTCCACCTGGAGATCGTGGATGAGTGGTATGCCCAGCGGGAGCTGGCGCCGGACCTCTGCCTGGTGTACGGCGGGCTCCACATGCGGGACCCGGGCCTGGGCGAGGAGTTCTTCGTGGACATGGACACCCGGTTCAGCATCCTGTACCAGGTCCGGGATGGGCTGTGGAAGGTGGTCCACCTCCACCTGTCCATGCCCAACGCGGAGCAGGAGGAGGGGGAGTACTACCCCAAGACCCTCTTCGAGCAGGTCCAGGAGGCCAGGGACCTGGCAGAGCGCATGAGCCGCCTGGCCCGGCTGGACTCCCTCACCGGTCTGCTCAACCACCGCACCTTCTTTGAGGAGGGCAAGCGGTACCTGGAGCGGGGCGGCGCCTTCTGGTGCTTCATGCTGGATCTGGACGACTTCAAGCGGGTGAACGATACCCTGGGCCACCTGGCCGGGGACGAGGTCCTCAAGACCATCGCCGCCACCCTGCGCTCTGCTGTCCGCAACCAGGACCTGGTGGGCCGGGTAGGGGGTGACGAGTTCGCCATCCTGTGCGCTGGTCCTCAGGGCAGGGCGGAGATCTCCGCAGTGGCTGGGCGCATCCTGCGGATGGTAGCAGACAAGGGGCAGAACTATGCCTGCTGGCCGGGCATGTCCATCGGCATCGCCAAGGTCCGGAGCGGGGAAGACCTCCAGGAGGCCTTCCGCCGGGCCGACAAGGCCATGTACCTGGTCAAGGGCGGCACCAAAAATGATTTCGCCCTGGACGCGGGCGAGTGAACAGAAAAATCAGTGCATTCCACGCTGACCCCTGGGTTTCGACGGAATCAACGCGGTTCATAGCGTATAATCGCAGTATACCAGTTTTTGGTATACTGCGATTTTTTATGCGGCGGGAGCCGCCGGGAGGGGGGACGAGGTGTGGAGCTCATCTGCACGGGGGAGGATAGGGAGCTGCGCGTTTCTCTGGCGGGAGAGGTGGACCACCACCGGGCCAGGGGGCTCATGGAGGCCATGGACCGGGAGATCGGGGTGCGGCTGCCCCGGCGGCTGACCCTGGACCTGGGGGGCGTGACCTTCATGGACAGCTCCGGCATCGCGGTGCTGCTGCGGGCCTACAAGCGGATGGCCGAGCTGGGCGGGACCGTGACGGTGCGGAACGTGCCGGAGCAGGCGGGAAAGGTGCTCCGGGCCACCGGCCTGGAGCGGCTGCTGCGCTTTGAATAAGAAGAGGCCGGGCGGAGCCGCCCGGCCGGGGAGGGATACATAGGATGAGACCTGTCAACACCGCCACCATCGAATTTCTGAGCCGGTCGTCCAACGAGGGCTTTGCCCGGACGGCGGCGGCCTGCTTCGCCGCCCAGCTGGACCCAACGCTGGACGAGGTGAACGACATCAAGACCGCCGTCAGCGAGGCGGTGACCAACGCCATCGTCCACGCCTACCCGGAGGCGCTGGGGAAGGTGCGGCTGAAGCTGAAGCTCTTTGCCGACGGGCGGCTGGAGATCGCCGTCCAGGACTGGGGGGTGGGCATCGCCGACGTGGAGCAGGCCCGGACGCCCCTCTTCACCACCGGGAATGAGGAGCGCTCCGGCATGGGCTTCACCATCATGGAGAGCTTCATGGATACGCTGAAGGTCCGCTCCAAGCCGGGGAAGGGGACCACGGTGGTCATGAGCCGGCGGCTGGCCCGGCGGCTGGGGAGCCGATGAAGGCGCCGGAGGCCGACGCCCTGCTGGAGGCCGCCCGGGGGGGCGACAACGACGCCTGCGAGCGGATGATGGAGGAGAACGCCGGCCTCATCTGGAGCGTGGTCCGGCGGTACTACGGCCGGGGCGCCGACCCGGAGGACCTCTACCAGCTGGGCTGCCTGGGCTTTCTGAAGGCGGTCCGGGGCTTTGACCCCGCCTTCGGCTGCCAGTTCTCCACCTACGCTGTGCCCAAGATCGCCGGGGAGATCCGGCGGTATCTCCGGGACGACGGGGCGGTGAAGGTGAGCCGTGGGGTGAAGGAGCGGGCGGCGGCCATCCGCCAGGCCCGGGACCGGCTGAGCCATACCCTGGGTCGGGAGCCCACCCTGTCGGAGCTGTCGGCGGAGACGGGACTGGAGGCGGAGGACATCGCCGCCGCCGAGGAGGCCAACCTGCCGGTGGCCTCTTTGCAGATGGAGGCGGGGGAGGACGGCTTCACCCTGGAGAGCATGCTGGGCACCGACGGTATGGAGGAGGGGGTGGTGGAGCGGCTGGCCCTCCGTGGGGCCATCGACGCCCTGCCCGAGCGGGAGCGGCAGGTCATCTTCCTGCGGTATTACAAGAACCTGACCCAGGACAAGACCGCCAAGGTCCTGGGGGTGAGCCAGGTCCAGATCTCCCGCATCGAGCGCAAGGCCATGGAGCACCTGCGCAAGGAGCTGGAGTAGCAGCGCTCTTTTGAGATAGGGATTCGCCCACTGAACCGCGCTGTTTGTGGGGCGCGACGACCCCGGCGCGCCCACTTGAAATAGCTCCCCTTGACGGGGGAGCTGTCCGGCGGAGCCGGACTGAGGGGGTGAGCGGGGCAGTAAACCACGCTTGAAAAGCACCCTCATCCGGCGGCTATGCCGCCACCTTCCCCCTGCGAGGGGGAAGGTCAAAAGGAGACAGACGGAAAAACCTTCCCCCCACAGGGGGGAAGGTGCCCCTGTGCGCACACTGGGGCGGATGAGGGGGCGTCCGGGACCATCTGCTTTGCTGTGGGGCGCGGCTTTCCAGACGCGCCCTTTGACCGCCCGCCTGGCCTGGTGCTGCACAGCGGGCGGCTGATAGCCGCCCCTGCCCCATGCCCGGGACGTTTTCCGTAGGGGCGGATAGCATCCGCCCGCAGACCTTCCCCCTCAGGGGGAAGGCTTTTCATTTCTCCGGCAGCAGGTTTAGCCGGCCCATGGAGATGCCCAGCTGAAGTCCCATGAGAAAGGCCCGCTCCGTCTCAAAGCCGGCCAGGGCGTTTTCCGCGTCCGCCGCGGCCAGCAGGGCATGCCCCATCTCCCCCTGGTAGCGCTGCCGCAGCTGGGCCCAGAGGGCCTCCTCCTCCGCCCGGCACTGGCGGTAGTCGGCGTCGCAGGTCAGCTCCTCCCGCATGCAGCCCAGGGCGGTATCGGTCAAAAAACGCAGGGCATTGTCCATTATTATCACCTCTGTTTCTACAATAAACAAAAAATATACCACTTGTCAATGATAGCTTTTAGCAATATGTCAAATTGCACAATTGTAAGTTATTTGGCCTTGCGCTATAATAATTTAACTGCATGATGCCATTTGCAGAAAATTTTCTGGGAGGGCAGTTATCATGAGTGATACCCTCTATATTGTCGTCCCCTGCTATAACGAGGAGGCGGTGCTGCCGGAGACCGCCAGGCGGCTGGGGGAGAAGCTGACGGGCCTGACGGCGGCGGGGAAGATCTCGGACAAGAGCCGGGTCCTCTTTGTAAACGACGGCTCCAGGGACGGCACCTGGTCCATCATCAGCGGCCTGCACCAAAGTGATTCACGGTTCTCCGGTGTGGACCTGAGCCGGAACCGGGGCCATCAGAACGCCCTGCTGGCGGGGCTCATGACGGCCAAGGACCGGGCGGACATGGTCATCTCCATGGACGCCGACCTCCAGGACGACATCGACGCCGTGGACGCCATGGTGGACAAGTACCACGAGGGCTGCGACATCGTCTACGGGGTCCGCTCCGCCCGGGAGAAGGACACCTTCTTCAAGCGTGTCACCGCCGAGGGCTTTTACCGCCTCATGAGCTTTCTGGGGGCGGAGACCGTGTTCAACCACGCGGATTACCGCCTCATGTCCCGCCGGGCCCTGGAGGGCCTGGAGCAGTTCAGGGAGGTCAATCTCTTCCTCCGGGGCATCGTGCCCATGATCGGCTACACCACCGGCTATGTCTCCTACGAGCGGGGGGAGCGATTCGCCGGAGAGAGCAAGTACCCCCTCAAAAAGATGCTCTCCTTCGCCCTGGAGGGCATCACCAGCCTCTCCACCAAGCCCATCCGGTACATCACCCTGCTGGGCTTCCTGGTCTTTCTGGTGAGCATCGCCATGCTCATCTACTCCGTCGTCCGCTGGGCCATGGGGGCCACCATCCTGGGCTGGGCCAGCCTCATCTGCTCGGTGTGGGCCATCGGCGGGCTCATCCTGCTGTCCCTGGGGGTCATCGGGGAGTATATCGGCAAGATCTACCTGGAGACCAAGGCCCGGCCCCGGTTCCTGATCCGGGAGGTATTGGAGGAGCGGGATGAAGAAGCTCTTTGATGTGAGCATGCTCAAATTCCTCCTGGTGGGGGTGGGGAACACCCTCCTCTCCACCGTGCTCATGTTCGCCCTGGAGGGCCTGGGCTACTGGCCCTCCACCGCCATCGCCTATGTGGCCGGGGCGGTGATGAGCTTTTTCCTCAACAAGCGCTTCACCTTCCACAGCGACGAGGTGCTGTGGAAGGCGGCGGTGAAATTCGCCGTCAACGTGGCGGTGTGCTATGTGGTGGGCTACGGCCTGGCCCGGCTGGTGATGGGGGCGCTCTCTCCCCTCAACCCCCTCCCCGCCATCTGGTGGGAGCGGCTCTCCAAGCTGGTGGGGATGGGTCTCTACACCGTCCTCAACTACTTCGGACAGCGCTTTTTTGCCTTCCGCCGGAGAGGTAGTACCACTTGACTTTCCTGGTGTAAAGTGCTACCATCATAAATCGATACCGGCGTCTTTTGACGCAAACCCCAGAGACAGAAGGCGAAAACAAAATGGAAACCATGAAATACAGCGACACCGCATTCCCCGTGCATCTGGACCCCGGCCAGATTGTGGCGGAGCTCCATGCCAATGCGGTGGATCTCCCCAAGCGGACGGTGCGGGAGCACATCGAGTACGCCCTGGACCATCCCATCGGCGCCGGCCCCATTGAGGAGACCGTGCAGGCCGGTGACAAGGTGTGCATCCTCATCTCTGACGTGACCCGGCGCTGGCAGCAGCCCAGCGCCTACCTGCCCATCCTGGTGGAGCGGCTCAACCGGGCCGGCATCCCCGACAAGGACATCCTCATCCTCTGCGCCACCGGTACCCACCGGCGGCAGACCGAGGAGGAGCACGTCTCCCTGGTGGGAGAGGACCTCTACCGCCGCATCCGGTTCATTGACCACCAGTGCGATGACAGGGAGCACCTTACCTATATGGGCACCACCAGCCGGGGCACGCCGGTGTGGCTGGACAGCTATGCCATGGCCTGCGACAAGCTCATCCTCACCGGAGGCGTGGTCTATCACTTCCTGGCCGGCTTCGGCGGCGGCCGGAAGTCCATCGTCCCCGGTATTGCCGGCCGGGAGACCATCAATACCAACCACAACAACGCCCTCAATCCCGGCCTGGGCAGCGGCTCCAACCCCCGGGTCTGCAACGGCAACATGGGGGAGGACAACCCCTTCCACACCGACCTCATGGAGTGCGCCGCCTTTGCCAAGCCCGCCTACCTGCTCAACGTCATCGTGGATGACGATTACCAGATCGTGGGCGCCTTTGCCGGCGACTGGCGGGAGGCCCACAGGGCGGCGGCCAAGGTGGTGGAACAGCTGGACGGCGTGCCCATCCCCCGCCGCACCCCCCTGGTCGTCTCCAGCGCGGGGGGCTATCCCAAGGACATCAACCTCTACCAGACCTCCAAGACCCTGGCCAACGCCCTGGCCGCCACAGCCCCCGGCGGCACCATGATCCTGCTCTCCCAGTGTCGGGAGGGCTTCGGCGACCCGGACTGCGAGGCCCAGATCTGCAACTACGATACCATGGAGGCGCGGGAAAAGGCCCTCCGGGCCGACTTCTCCATCGGCGGCTTCATCGGTTTCCTCTTTGCCGAGACGGCGGAGCACTATCACCTGATCCTGGTCACCGACCTGCCCGCCGAGCGTTTCGGACGCACCAAGATCCAGGTGGCCCGGACTCTGGATGAGGCCCTGGAGCTGGCCGCCCGGTGCAATGGCGGCAGCCTGGCGGGGGTGGAGACCACCCTCATGCCTCACGGCGGCAGTACCGTCCCCCTGCCCCAGGCGTGATGAACTGAACAGAGAAAAAATGGCCGCGGTCCGCGGCCATTTTTTCTGGCCCGTGCACGAAAATACCCCTGCTCCGTCGTTATAGCAGTAGAAAGGAGGGGGAGCGGTGGAACAACTGACCGTGGACCGGGCCCTGGCGGCCCGGTCGGTGGAGCAGTACGGCTCCATGGTGCTGCGGCTGGCCTTCCAGCGCCTCAAAAGCCAGGCCGACGCCGAGGATGTGGGCCAGGAGGTCTTCCTCGCCCTGCTGAGGGAGCGCACCTTTCAGGATGAGGACCATCTGAAGCGGTGGCTGGTCCGGGTGACCCTCCACCGGTGTGAGGACCTGCGACGGTCCGCCTGGCGGCGGCGGACCGTCCCGCTGGAGGAGCGGACGGCCTGGGCGGCCTTCACCCAGGAGGAGCAGGCCTGCCTGGAGGAGCTGTGGTCTCTGAAGCCCAGGGACCGGGATGTGATCTATCTCCACTACTATGAGGGCTACACCATCGCTGAGATGGCGGAGCTGCTGGGGGAGAACCCCAACACGGTGAGCGCCCGTCTGGGTCGGGCCAGAAAGAAGCTCAAATTGCTGCTGGAGGAGGGAATGTGCCATGGCTGAGGGATACTTTGACGCGATGGATAAGATAAAGGCCACGGAGGACTGGACCGCCCGCACCCTGGCGGCCCTGGAGGAGCGGAATCGCCGGCCGGTCCGGCGGCCCGGACGGCTCATCGCCCGGCTGGGGGTGGCGGCGGCGGTGTGTGCCGTCCTGCTGGCTACCGCCGTGGCGGTCTCCCCCGGCCTGCGGGAGGCCCTGCTGGTCACTCTGGGAAATTTCGCGCCCTATGCCCAAGAGGTGGATGGGGTGTCTGCCACCGACCAGGGCATCGAGATCCGGGCGGTCTCCGCCCTCTCGGACGGCAATACTGCCCGGGTGTATCTGGAGGTACGGGATCGGACCGGGGACCGGCTGGGAGAGGATACGGAGCTGACGGTGGCCATGGCCCAGCGGCCGGAGGCAGACTATGAGACCTGGAGCTGGACCGGCGCCAAGGCGGTCAGCTACGATGACGAGACCAGAACCGCTCTGGTGCGCTTTGATTTCAATGCCGACGGAGTGGCTGCTGTGGGCGGCACCTTGGAGCTCACCATTGACGGCGTATACGGCGGGATGTGGCATGAGTCGGGCCGGTTCGATGAAAGCCTCCTCACCGAGGCCACCCTGGAGACCATGACCCTGGACACCGGGGAAACGGTGCTGATGCCGGAGCAGACCCCGGCGGAGCTGGAGGGAACGGCGCTGGCGGAGCTGTCCTCCATCGGTTTCGGAACGGACGGCAGGCTCCATATCCAGCTCCGATGCGACGGAAAGGGCATCCATGTCCCAAGCTCCACCTTCTCCGTGGTGGTGAACAGCCGGAGCGCTGGAGAGACCGTGGAGAGCCGGGAGCGCTATTTCCGGTATACGCAGGACTGGACGGAGGTCCGCTTTCAACAGGATGGGGTATGGTACATGGACCGTTGCTATCAGATCACCCAGGAGGACCTTCCTGATCTCCTTGTGGGGCAGGTGTCCATTCTGGCGGCAGACAGTCCGGCAGTGGAGGGAAACTGGGTGCTCACCGTCCCTCTGGAGGATGTGCCCCACCGGCGCATCCAGATGGAGGAGGCCGTTGGCGATATCACCATCCGGGCCCTGGACATCACGGCCCTAGGTCTGTCTGCGGAATGTGTGTCCGCAGACGGGATGAGTCTCCAATATTCTCCCGCTCTCTACCTGGCGGACGGCACCATATGCAAGGAGCTCATACCGGGCGGCACCTTCTACCTGGGATCTGGAGATGGTTCGGAGGACTATACGTATAGTCGGTGGGATCTGCAGGACCCCATCGACCCGGAGCAGGTGGTGGGGGTGTCCTTCGGCCTGTGGTACATCCCCATTGAGGGAGAAACCGCCGGGCCGGGCTACTGGCTGGAGACCCTTCCATAATGACGCCCCCCGGCCTCATGGCCGGGGGGTTCCTATTTGGAGGGAAATCGTGTATACTGGAGGGCAGATCCACAAAAGTGAGGGAACCATATGCTGCTTTCGGCGGAACACATTACAAAGACCTACGGGACGCGGTCCGTGCTGGACGACGTGTCCCTCTACCTGGAGCCCGGCGAGAAGCTGGGGGTCATCGGCGTCAACGGCACGGGGAAGAGCACCCTGCTGCGCATCCTGGCGGGGGCGGAGGAGCCCGACGGCGGCTCGGTGAGCCGGGACCCCAACGTGCGCCTGGACTACCTGCCCCAGCTCCCCGACTTCGACCCGGCCAACACCGTGCTGGAGCAGGTCTTTGCCGGCCTCTCGGATGAGGCACGGGCGGTGGCCGAGTACGAGGCCAAGACCATCCTCACCCGGCTGGGGGTGCCCATGTTCGACCAGCCGGTGGGGCAGCTCTCCGGTGGCCAGCGGAAGCGGGTGGCCCTGTGCGCCGCCCTGGTCAGCGGCTGCGACGTCCTCGTCCTGGACGAGCCCACCAACCACCTGGACAGCGGCATGGTGGCCTGGCTGGAGGACTATCTGCGCGCCTTCAAGGGGGCTCTGGTCATGGTCACCCACGACCGCTACTTCCTGGAGCGGGTCACCCAGCGCCTGGTGGAGGTGGAGGGGGGTAAGCTCTATTTCTATGAGGGCAATTATGACAAGTACTTGGAGCGGAAGGCTCAGCGGGAGGAGATGGCCCAGGCCAGCGAGCGCAAGCGGCAGTCCATCCTACGCCGGGAGCTCCAGTGGGTGATGCAGGGCCCCACCGCCCGGGGCACCAAGAGCCGGGAGCGGCTGGAGCGGTACGAGGCCCTGAAGGAACAGAAGGGCCCGGAGGAGAAGGCCTCCATGGAGATCACCGCCCTCTCCTCCCGGCTGGGCAAAAAGACCATCTCCCTCCGGCATGTGTCCAAGGCTTTCGGGGCGCGGACCGTCCTCCGGGACTTCAGCCTGGAGCTGCTGCGGGACGACCGCATCGGCGTGGTGGGCGCCAACGGCAGCGGCAAGTCCACCCTCCTCAACCTCATCGCCGGGCGGCTCGCCCCCGATAGCGGCGCCATGGAGGTGGGGGAGACGGTGCGGATCGGCTACTTCTGCCAGGAGACCCCCATCCTGGACCCGGAGCAGCGGGTCATCGACTACGTGAAAGACATTGGGGACAGCATCCAGACCCGGGAGGGGAAGGTCACCGCCTCCCAGCTCCTGGAGCAGTTCCTCTTCCCCAAGGATGAGCAGTGGGCACCCATCGGCCGGCTCTCCGGCGGAGAGAAGCGGCGGCTCTTCCTCCTGGCCGTCCTGGCCGCCGCCCCCAACGTGCTGCTGCTGGACGAGCCCACCAACGATCTGGATATCCAGACCCTCACCATCCTGGAGGACTATCTGGAGACCTTCCCCGGGGCGGTCATCGCCGTCTCCCACGACCGCTATTTTCTGGACAAGACGGCTGACCGTCTGCTGGAGGTTGGGCCGGAGGGTGTGGTCACCGAGTATGTGGGCAACTACACCGACTACCTCTCCGCCCGCCGGGAGCGGGAAAAGGAAAAGGCCCCGAAGGCGGCTCCGGAGAAAAAGGCGGAGCGGCCGTCGGGACCCCAGAAGCTGCGCTTCAGCTACAAGGAGCAGCGGGAGTTCGAGACCATCGACGACGACATCGCCGCCCTGGAGGGGGAGATCGCCGCGGTGAAGGCCGAGGCGGAGGCCAAGGCCAGCGACTACGTGGCCCTCCAGGAGCTCCAGGCCAGGCAGGAGGCACTGGAGGCCGCCCTGGAGGAGAAGATGGACCGCTGGGTCTACCTCAACGACCTGGCCGAGCGCATCGCCAACCAGTAGTCAGCGGTAGAACCAGTGGCCGCCAATGGTGGCCACATAGTCCCGGCTCTCCATGATCCAGTGGTTGCCGGCCAGGGCGGGGGCCAGGAAGTAGAGGCTGTCCCCCACCGTGTCGGCGCCCTCCAGCACCAGCTTGGCGGCGATGACGCTCTCCTGGGTGGGCGTGCTGTAGACGGTGCCGTTCTGGACCGGCTCAAACTGGCCACCCCAGCGGCCGTCAAAGATGACGCCGTAGATGGTGTTGGGGAACTCAGCGTGGCCCACCCGGTTGAGAATCACGTTTCCAACTCCCACCTTGCCGGTCAGGGGCTCCCCCTGACTCTCGGCGGAGATGATGCGGGAAAGCCAGTAGAGGGCGTCGGGGTCATAGACGTCGTACTCGGTGAGGACGGAGCCCTCCCCGGAGGTGACGGTCACCGCCCCGGTGGCGCTGTCCCAGTCCACGTCGGCGCCCAGGGCCTGGGCCAGCACCCGTACGGGCACCAGGGTCCGGCCGTTTTCCAGCAGCACGCCCAGGGGAATATAGAGGGCCCGGCCGTTGACCTCCAGGTAGAGGGCGCCGGGCCGGGCGGTGAGGGTGAAGTCCTCCCCCTCCGCCAGGGCGCAGTCGCCGGTCCAGGAGATCTCCGCCTCCGGGGCCAGGGCCTGGGTCACCGCCCGGAGGGAGACGTAGGTGGTGTTGCTGCGGACGGTGGCAGCGGCCTCCACCGCCCGGCCGTCCACGGTCAGGGTCCCGGCTGCCAGGGCCGGGGTAAGGGTCAGAGAAAGGCTCAGGGCCAGACTCATCAAAAGGCGTTTCATGGTGGGTCCTCCTGAAAAAAGTTGTAACCGAATTGTAACTAATTTTCCCCGCCGGGGCAAGGCACAATCTTTTCCAGCACCGGAAGGGCATTCTGTTCTGTGAAGGGCCTTGGAAATTGATTAAATTTCGGATATTTAGAAAAGACTGGGCCGCAAGGGATTGCGGCCCAGTTTGTTATTAACCCGTTACTTGTCAGTTACAAATGGCTGGTTTTTAGTGATTATGCCAAGAGCAAAATAGCGGCCCGAAGCTGGTCAATATCTGTTTTGGTGTAGTGCTCAGTTACATTGCTGTCCGCATGCCCCAAGATGCGCTTGATCTCCAAATCAGGAGCGCCGGCAGCATGGAGACGAGTGAAGGCGGTATGCCGACACCAATGGGGAGTGGCCTGGGGGAGGCCGAGATCCGCTACAATAGGGTTAAAGGCATGCTTGCAGTACCAGTCATAAGTCAGGCGGCGGCCAGTGTCCCCGCAGATGATAGTGCTGCCTCCACGGGAGAGCCATCGGAGCAGATACGGCTTGATTTTGGGGTGGACGGGAACGATTCGGTCCCGTCCAGCACGGGTCTTGGAGCCGCCCCGCAGATAGTCTCCCTCACGGTCATAGGCAAATGGGGTGAGGTCCAGGAACTCATTGATGCGGAAGCCGGTATAGCACAGCATTAGAACGGTATCCGCCCAGGGACGGCCGGAGGCGGCCATCTCCTCCAACCGTTTCATCTGAAGATCGCTGAATACCCCTTTTTCATGCTTTGCGCCTACGGAGGGCATCTGGATGAATGCGGAGTAATCCTTGTCCACGATATCCCGCTCCATCGCATAGCGGAACAGAGAGCGCATGAGCAGCCGGTCATTTTTCAGGGTAGACTGGGAGAGTCCCGCGGCCTCGTCGGCGTCAATGATCCGCTGAAGGTGATCTATGGAGACGTCCTTCATCTTCATCCCGGCCAGGGCCTGCACACGGCTCCAGGAGGAGCGATAGCTGGTCACAGAGGCGTCGCCTGCCTTGGCATATTTCCGGGCCGACCACAGTTCATAGACCTTTCCAACAGTGATCGTGAGCCGGTCCAACTCCGAACCCGTCAGGGCGGTATGGTGAGCATCGTTGTAGGCATCCAGCGCAGCCTGGGCCTCGCTGAGCCTGGCATGGTAGCTCACTGCCTTCTGTACCAGCTGGCCATATTTATCACGGACGGATACCCGCACCGCATAGGGCCTCCGGCGGTTGCCGGAGAGCTTGACCACGGTCCCTGTCCCATTGGCACGCCTCATATACTCACCCCATTATCATACAAGTGTTCGATTTTTGGGCTTTTGAAGGCCGGGGCCGCAGCCCCGGCCTCTTTCAATAAGTATGGTCAATCGGTCACACCGGCAAGTGCATCATCGACGGCATCCCAGAAGTCGGTCTCGTTGACGATGACAACGCTGGCCCCCTCTTTTCGCAGGTTGACGGCCTCCTCAATCTTGCGGCCGTAGCATGCATAGGCCCAGCAGGGGTTCCCGGCGTTCCCCACCACCAGGTAATCCGTCTTTGCGGAGACGGAGGAGCGGGCCTTGCCGCCCAGCCGGGCGATGGTCTCGACGATCTCCGCCCGTTTGGCACGGTAGGACTCTCCGGTAAAGCAGAAGAGCTTACCCGCAAAGGTGATCTCAGGGCAGACCGCACAGATGCCGCCGATGCTGTACTTTTCCCGCAGTTGGGAGAAATCCTTCTCCGATAGATTATAGGAAGCGGTGAAGTCGATGACGTTTCCAAAGAACGCCATCAGCTTTTCCCGTTCATCCGCTGTGATCTTTTTGTCCTCCAGCACCACATGCAGCAGGCTGTTGATCTCGTCAAAGGGGTATGTACCGGCAAGGAAGTCGTTGGCGTCGATCCACGCCTTCAGTGTGGCGATCTCCCGGTCGCTCAACTCACCATCAGCCAGCAGCCCGTGGAGCATACCGGCCAGGAACTGGATAGAGGAGGTCACCATGTCGTAGTAAGAGGAATCGTCTACAAAGTTATTGCAGAGCCACAGGATGTCCTTGGCCTCATCCTCGGTCACCACGCCGTCCTCATAAGCGTGCTCGACTACCGGCAGGATCTCCGAAAAGGGATGGCGGTCTCTCAGGTGAGCATGGAGCTCGCACCAGTGCACCAGTTCGGTGACCTCCTTGTCCCCTACGGCCAGATCAGAATTGATCCCGGCGACAAGGCCGCGCAGCGTATTGATGGCCTTGTGCAGCTCTGCCGGTTTTGTGAATTGACGGTACTCACGCTCAGTTTCCATTCTCTCCGCCGTTCCACCTAATGCACTTTGTCCATCCATTGATCATACCCCCGAATCTGTATGTAATAACCTCAAAAATTCCTCGGTGTCTCCTTCTGCATCCGAATTGGACTCTTGTTGGCCTGTGGTAGTAACGTCCAGATATCTCCAGCAATACCCTCCTGCGTGTCTTTGACGACCGCTTGCGCAGTCACGAATGCATTTTGTGCTGACACCGGTCTGTCTAGATGCATCCGCTAGCGAGGGAAATTCATGCAGTATGGTTCCATCATCGTCACACTGCAATACCGGACGGCGGGAGGGCTGCTTCGGTTTGGCTGCTTCCAGTTCACGTTTCAGCCGACGTGCTTCTGCTTTGCGGGAGCGTTCTTCTTCCTTCGCACGAAGTGCTTCTTCCCGTTTGAGCCGTGCAGTCAGACGATCCTGGGCCTCTGTCTTGCGCTCAAGAAAACTGTTTCTGACGGCCCCAGAGGGACATTTCCGCAAACCTTCTTCCAAAATAGCAATCTCTTCCTCGAACTTTCCCTCTCTCCGGTAGACCATGGCGTAGGATTCATAGAGGACGGGTTCAATGTATCCGCAGCGTCGAGCGCGGTCATAAAGCTGGATAGCATCCTCAAAACGGCCATCCTTACGCAGTTCCTCTCCCTGACGCCAAAATGCAAACCCCTGTTCCCACGTATCAGGAATGGAACGAGGCTGTGAGTGGGAGGTGGGCGCATCAAATATGGATATCCGGGAGCTTAATTCCACTTCAATGTGGCGGAGGATGGCAGCAACCGCTTCACAGTCAGTAAAGGAGTCGTGAAATGCACCATCTGGAGAAAAGCCAACTTCAGAGGCAACATGCTCCAATTTGTAACTAGGGAGGAGCAGTGATTTTCTGACAAGGAATAGTGCATCCACATAGCAGCGCCCAGAGAAAAAGCCGGGGAAGGTCTGGTTAAGGAACCGAAGATCAAAGGTTACATTGTAACCGACAATCAGATCGTCGCCCAGGAAAGAAAGAAACCCATCCCGAATCTGATCAGCGCAAGGAGCAAACGCTACCATCTGATTGGTAATGCCGTTGATCTGCGTGATATGTGGCGGAATGGGACAGCAGGGATTCAAAAGTGTATCGAAGGAGGCAACGGGCTTTCCAAGCTCATTATACCGAATGGCGGAGATCTGAATGATTCGATCCGTGTACGGACTAAGCCCCGTAGTCTCTGTGTCTAAAATCACATAATTTGTTGAATGGGGACTGGAGCGCACCGTAGCAATTCTATCATTGCCATGGGGAGGGCAGAGGGGAGCACTCGACTGCTGCGGATGCGCACAGGAAGAAACATAGGTCTGATCTTGGACAGGGCCCTTCTGCCTTGAATAGACTGTGATGTATAACACAAAACATACGATTGCCAAGATGAACAAAATTCCCATGCAAATTCCCCTTACGAGTCCTTTTGCACTTAGCGGACCGTTTGATAATATTCAAGAGCGCCTCGCAGAAACGGCTCAGTCACATCGAAATACTCGGCCAATTCCCAGGGCTCACGGTAGCCCTGGCGGTAGGCATCTATCAGCTCGTCCTCCGGGACGAGCTTTTCATATGCCCAGCGGTTGGCGTGCAGCTCGTGCTTCTGCCGGAGATCGCGGGCAGCGTAGCGATTATAAAAGGCTCCGGTCTCACAGTGGCCCAGCTCATGGCCCAGCTTGCACTTTTCATCAGCCAAGGTGGGCATCCGCCAGGGGTCCATGGCGATGGCACAATTCCCATCATCCATGGACAGGGAAAGAGACTCAGCGGCGCCGAGGTCAAACCAGTAGACGTCAATGCTGTGGGCCTCCGCGAGGTTATAGAGCTCCAGGAGTTCAGCCATTCTTTTTCTCCTGACGTTTTTTCTCAGCAAGGAAGGCCGCAAACCGTTCGACATCATTCCACATGTCGTCCAGCTCCTCTTGGCTCAGGTCCTTTTCGCCACCCCAGAAGGCAGCCATAAGGTGGTTTCTAGCAGAATCATTTTTGTCTGAAGGGGTGGTGGATTCTTTTTCATCGCGGCCGAGAAGATAGTCGGTTGTAACCCCATAAAGCTCACTTAACTTGATAAGCAGCTGACTGCTTGGTGTGGTAATGCCACGTTCCCACTGACTAACAGCAGTTTGGTTGACAAATAAAATGTCGGCCAATTCTTTTTGAGATTTATAACCGTGTTTTATTCGTTGCTCACGGAAACGATTCATGGGCATCACCTCACGCTTTGATTATAGTAGGCTGACTACTATTTTTCAATAGAATGGGGAAAATAGTAGAAATACTACTTGACATGCAGAGGAAGCACGTATATAATCCGAGGTGTAGTAGTTAAACTACTAAAACGAGCAGAGGAGGTGAGCAAATGAAGGGGCTTAAATATATCCGCAAGAAAGCTGGATTGACCCAGGCGGACCTTGCAGCAAAGTTGGGAGTTACGCAATCACTGGTTGCCATGTGGGAACGAGGTGCGACACTTCCAAACGCGGCTAAGCTCCCAGAAATTGCGGATATCCTCAACTGTTCCATCGACGCCCTCTACGGCCGGGAGCCGCCCGGGGTGGAGGAGAAGGACGCCAGCTGAGGGGGGTGAGGGAAATGGGCGCGTATAGCATGGTAATTAAAATTGATGAAAAAGAGCTGAATAAGATCTTTGAAGAGCTGGAGAATGCGCAAGAAACCATCTGGAAGTGTTACAGCAGATTAAAAGAACTTGGTGTGGTGGAGTTCTGTAAAAAAGAAGCCGTCAGCGGCAACTGACGGCATTCCAAGTTATTCTTTCTCAAGTTCGTCAACAAACTCCTTCAGCACAGATTTAACGCTAGCTCGCAACTTATTGATATCACCGATAGTTGCGGGGGAGCTGCTGCTCCAGGAGTGTGGAGCCGAACTTGATTCAAAACGACGAATGGCCGATCGTAGCTTTTCAATGTCAACCATAAAAATCACCTCCCTCCTTCTGCCAACATTCTACCATGGGCAACTGAGGGAGCGCAACAAGAGGCTGTATCGGAGGTATGTCATGTTTATAGCTCAGACCACGGAGCAGCAAAAGCTCCTCAGATGGCTGGAAGATCAGTTCCAGCCGGACGAGATCCGGAGCGTGGAGACGGTCGCTAAAAATGCGGTGCGAATCGTGGACCGGAACTATGACAGCTCCATGGTGGTATGCCGGCAGGACGGGACCATCCGACTCGTCCGTCCGGATGCTGAGGCCTGCTGACCTCTACACCATCATCATATCCCATTGAGGAGGGAAACACCATGCCGGAAGGCTACCGGAATATCTACAAAATCTGCCGCAAGGCCGCCGGGTTCACCCAGGAGGCGGCAGCGGAGCGGCTGGGCATCAGTGTGGAGTCCATGCGGGCCTATGAGACTGGACAGCGGACACCGCCTGATGATGTGGTGGACCTCATGTCCATCCTGTACAACGCCCTGCATTTGATCGCATGGCATGCCCGTGAGAAAAACGCCATGTACAGCCGGGTGGTGCCGGAGATCCAGCCCCGGTCGGTGCTGGAAGCCAGCGCTAAGCTGACCAACCGCATCTACAGGTTTGCCGACTCCCAGAGAAACCGGCGGCTCATGGAGATCGCGGAGGACAACGTCATTGACACCGGTGAGCGCCCGGAGTTCGACGAGATCTTGGACGAGCTCGAGGGGATCGTGGAGGCGGCCCTGGAGCTGCGGTGCGCCCGGCAGGGCGAGTAGTGAGGAGGGAACGGAATGAAGCGGAAATCGAATGCCCCCACAGATGAGGAGATCATGGAGCACGCCAATGTACCGGTATGGCTGGCGGCGTCGGCCATTGGCTGGTCGTCCTGCACGCTGGCATCGGCGCTCCAGCAGGGCCGGGTCCCTTTCGGGTTTGCGGTGCAGAACGATGATACCGGGACATGGGCCTATAACATTAATCCCGCCGGCCTGATCCGCTACCGCCATGGGGAGTTCCAAGCCATGGGCATGCGGGAGCTGAAAGAGATCTGGTCCGACATTGCCAACAGCATTGTGGATGCAAAACTGGAGTCCGCGCGGGTCATGGCGGCCGCCGTTACCGGGGCCGTGATGGGAATGGGGGGAGCAGCGTCGTGAGAGAGCGGGGCTGTATCCCCAAGCTCGGCAATGAGGAGGGGGCTACATGAGCGAGCGGGACGTTATTGCCGAGATCAGGGCCGAGCGGGCCGCCAAAGAAGCCAAGCGGGCCGAGGACTGGCCCAAGGCGCTGGACAAGCTGCATATCACCTTTGAGGCCAGCCACGGAGGCGGGTACCCCAAGTGTCTGGTGGACTGGGCCGCGGAGGGGGAGCGGCTGCGCTACCTCCGGGAGTTGGGCTTCCGGGTACGGCGGCACTTTTGGTTTGAGACGACGGACGACACCCGCGAGGAGCACTGGGTGGAGCTGTCCGGCGGGATCGTGTGCTGCCTGACCAACGGCTGGGTGTGCGACAAGTCACCCCTGTAAGTATCCAAACCACCGTGCCGCCGCTGGGGCGGCGGGGATCAGGCGGAACCGGCTCTTTCCCCCGGTAGGGCGTCTCGCCTCTGGGCGCCACCGCGACCCGCCGCGCCAGGAGCGGCACGGACATCATTGAGAGGAGGCATCTCATGTACAACATACAGGACGCCGAGTGGCGGCCCGCCGGGAAAGGCTGGGGCGCACAGAGACGGCGGAAGCATCCCTTTGCCCAGCTGCGGCAGACGTGGAGAAAGATGACCCGGGCGGAGCGCCGCCGGACCCTGCGCACCCTGCGGGAGAGCGCTGTGGTGCTCGGCTGCATCGTGGTGGCCATTGGCCTGCCCGGCTGGGTCGAGTACATCTTGTGAGGAGCGTGATGGCATGGCAGAGCGACCGGCCTATTGGGCCGTCATCCCCGCCTCCGTCCGCTACGACCAGGACCTGCCCCCCAACGCCAAGCTGCTCTATGGGGAGATCACGGCCCTGAGCAATGCCAATGGGTATTGTAGCGCTCACAACGCCTACTTCGCTGGGCTTTTCGGTCTGGGCGAAAAGAGCGTCAGCCGCCTCATCGCCATTCTGGCAAAGGGCGGATACCTGCGGGTGGAGGTCATCCGGAACGAGAAAAACGAGGTGGTGGAGCGGCGCACCATCCCCATTTACGGGGTGGATGGAGTGCGCCCCCCTCCCCTCAAAAATGAGGATACCCCTCCCCCCACAAGTGAGGGGACCCCTCCCCCCAAAAATGAGGAGGAGAATAATACAAGTATAGAATATATACCCCCTATAGTCCCCCAAGGGGGACAGCCCGCAAAACCGAAAGGACCCAAAGAACCGAAGCGGAAGCGGGCGCCCAAGAGCGTGCCCACCTGGAAGCCGGAGCGCTTCGAGGCCTTCTGGAAGTTCTACCCCCGGCATGAGGACCGGGTGAGCGCCGTCCGGGAGTGGGACAGGCTCAAGCCGGAGGACGGCCTCATCGACACCATCGCCCGGGCCCTCAAGCGGCAGGTGCAGAACAAGGACTGGGCGGTGCCCTACGCCTGCCGGTACCTCCGCAACCAGCGGTGGCTGGACGAGCTGCCCAAGGACGGCAGGGCCGCCCCGGCCCGGCCACAGGCCAAGCAGCTCACCGGCTGGCACACCGAGGTCATCGATGGGGAGGAGGTGCTGGTGGAGGATGGATGAGCGTACATACGACGCCATGGCCGAGCAGACCGTCATCGGGTCCATCCTGGTGGACTCCCGGTGCCTCCCCGAGGTGGAGCGGTCCCTGCGGCCGGAGGACCTGCGCCTGGAGGCCGACCGGGTCCTCTACCGGGCCGCCCTGGCCCTGGAGCGGGAGGGCGGCAAGCTGGACCCGGTGACCATCCTGGCCCAGGCCCAGAAAAGCGGGACCGAGCTCTCCCGGCAGTATGTGCTGGAGCTTATGGAGATCACCCCCACCGCCGCCAACGTGGGGGAGTACATCAGGCTGGTCAAGGAGGACCGGCTTCGGGACGGCCTACTGGAGATGGCGGAGGCCATCCGCTCCGGCGTGACGGCCCGGGAGGACCCCACGGCCCTCCTCTCCTCCGCCGGCCAGCGGCTGGACAGCCTGGCCGCCCGGGGCAGCACCGGCAAGCTGGTGAGCCCAAACGACGGCCTGCTGGCCTACTACCGGCAGCGGGAGGCCATCGAGGCGGGCGACGCCAAGGGCTATGTCTGCACCGGCTACATGGCCCTGGACGAGCTGCTGGGGGGCGGGATGCTCAACTCTGGGCTCTACCTGCTGGCCGCCCGGCCCGGCATGGGCAAGACCACCCTGGCCCTCAACATCGCCGACCGGGTGGCCCAGGCGGACCCGGTGCTCTTCGTCTCCCTGGAGATGGACACGGAGCAGCTCTCCGCCAAGCGCATCTCCCGGGAGACCGGCATTCCCTCCCAGAAGCTGCTCATGCAGGCGCTCACCCAGGAGGAGGAGGACCGGGTGGCCGCCGCCTCCCGGAAGCTGGCCGGGCTGGCCCTCTGGTCCAACGCCGCCCCCACGGTGACGGTGGACGACATCGGGGTGCTGGCCCGGAGCGTGGGCGGCCTGCGGCTCATCGTGGTGGACTACTTCGGCAAGATCCTGCCGCCGGCGGAGGCCAGACGGTCCGGGCGGTACGAGTACACCACGGAGATCTCCGGGGCCCTCAAAAATCTGGCCCGGACCCTCCGCATCCCTATCCTGACCCTGTGCCAGCTCAACCGGGAGGTGGAGGGCCGCCAGGACAAGCGCCCCCAGCTCTCCGACCTCCGGGACACCGGCGCCCTGGAGCAGGACGCCGACGGCGTCATCTTCCTCTACCGGGAGGACTACTACGCCGCACGGGACTCGGTGGACCCCAATGTCCCCTCCCTCCTGGAGGTGGACCTGGCCAAAAACCGCCACGGAGCCGTGGGCAGCTGCAAGCTGGCCTTCGCTCTGGCCACAAGTAAGATCGCCGGTATGTCCTACCGGCGCAAGCCCAAGGACGAGATCCCGGAGCAATTCCGGATCGGAGGGAACTATGGAAAATCGTAAAATGCAGCTGCTGGAGGCGGAGTACCGCCGCCACCTGTCCCTGATGCGGGCGGACCCCGCCCGGGAGCGGGAGCACCGGGAGGTGGCCGAGGCCATCCTCTGGGCGTTGGACAAGCTGAAGGAGGCGGAGGCCAAATGAACATACCCTACACCTGCCAGATCTGCGGCGCCCAGTGCGTGGGGCATATCAACGCCCGCTACTGCCCGGAGTGCCGGGGGGAGGTCAAGAAGTCCACCCAGCGGGAGAGCAAGGCCAGGGCCGCCCGGAAGCGCCACAAAGATCCGCCCGATCAGAAGCTCACCCTGGGGCAGATCGCCGCCCGGGCCAGGGAGGCGCATATGAGCTACGGCCAGTACGTGGCCAAGTACGGACTTTAACGAGGAGGAGCAAACCATGGGAAAGACCAATGAGCGCTGTCCCCTCCAGGCCGAGTGCGAGCGGAAATGCTCCTACATAGGCCGGGAGCTGGACTGCCCTTACTATGACGCGAACGCGAGGCCGGGCTGTGAGATCGACGACCAGGAGGAGCGCCGCCGGGCCCAGTGGAAGGAGGCCGAGGAGGCGGAGTACGAGGCCAGGATGAGCCTGCCACGGACCATCGAAATCGTCACCGGCGAGATCCTGGATCTGAAACGGGAGGCCGGGGAGGCCATCCTGGACATCGGCGCCCGGCTCATCGAGGCCAAGGGGATGCTCTCCCACGGGGAGTGGCTGCCCTGGCTCAACGAGCGGGTGGAGCTCTCCGAGCGGACGGCCCAGAAGTTCATGAAATTGGCCCGTGAGTGGTCAAATCCGAACACGTTGGCGGATTTGGGCGCATCCAAGGCCCTGATGCTCCTGGCCGTTCCAGCGGAGGAGCGGGACAGCTTCGTGGAGGAGCACAACGTCATCGATATGTCCGCCCGGCAGCTGGAACAGGCCATCAAGGACCGGGATGAGGCCCGGAAGGCCGCCGAGACCGCCAAGGCCGACGCCGCGGCAGCGGAAGCCGCCCGGGCGAAGATGGAGGCCGACATGAAGGTGGTCAACGCCACCTTGGCGTCGGCCCGGGAAGAGAAGGAGCGGGCCGATCAGGAGGCCGCCCGCCTGGAGCGGGAGCTCACCGAGCTGAAGAATCGGCCGGTGGACGTGGCGGTGGAGACGGTGGCGGACCCTGAGGCCATTGCCCAGGCCAGGGCGGAGGCCATGGCCGAGATGCAGGACAAGCTGGACAAGGCCAAGGTGGCCAAAGCCAAGGCCGAGGAAAAGCGGAGGGAGGCTGAGGCCGCTCTGGAGCAGGCTCAGGTCCAACTGAAGGACGCCGAGCAGGCCAGGAAAAATGCCGCGCTCTCCTCCGACGAGGACATGGCCACCTTTAAGGTGCTCTTTCAGCAGTCCCAGGAGACGGCCAACAAAATGCACGGCATCCTCCTCAAGCTTCGGAACCGACCCGACCAGACTGCTGCCCAGGGGGCGGAGAAGGCCATCAAGGCGCTGTCTGAGGCCATCGGGAGGTGCGTAGAATGACCACTTGGTACGAGCAGGCGGAGAAACGCCTGAAGGATGGGTATGACAAGATCAATGGATGGAAGGAGCGCGAGATGAAGTCCGCCGTCCGGGACGCCCTCCTGGAGTTCTGCCGGCAGAACGAGGAGTTTGCCCAGGCGGTGGCCCAGGGCGGCTCCTTCCCGGACTGTATGGCCGCCGTGGCCAAGGGGGTGGGCAGCTCCCTCTCCGATCTGGAGGCCTACCGCCGGGCGGCGTCTTTCTACTTCGACGGAGCCCAGGTCAGCTTCACCATGAGCATCCGGCTGGAGCCGGCGGCGGTGGAGCCGCAGCAGACCGGCATCCTGCTGGATCTCTCCGACTTCTTCTGAGGGGGCGGGAAAGATGCAATCAGAGGTTCAGCGGGCCGTCTGGCTGGCCAAGCATGCGCCGAAGCTGCGGGCCGAAGATCTGAAGCGGATCAACGACATCTATCCGGCCTATCTGTTCCGGGTCCGGAAAACGGGAGAGGTCTGGACCACCTGCTGCGGGCATCACGTCCATGCCGATGAGACGAAGGGAGAGGCCTGGAGGACCGTCATGGAGGCGTCCCACCACCGGGAGCCGAGCCGTTGGGACGGGTATACCTGCCACATAGGCGCCATGAGTGCGCCGCCCACAAAGAAGCCAGAGCCGGTGGTCTGTCCCATCTGCGGGAAGTTAGCCAAGGTCAAGGAGCTGGGGCGCACCGGGAAGCGGGACAACCTGTGCGCCTGGTATCGGGTGGTGGTGCTGCGGATGTGGCAAGGTGCGCTGTGGGCCCTGGCCTTTGAGACCAAAAAGGCTTACGGAGATGAGGAGCGGCTGACCGACCGCCCTGAGACGCGACTTTTGCGGGTCTACCGCTTTATCCCCGGCCTGGCCGAAAAGGCCTACCGCCTTTTTGACGGATATCCCTGGACGGGCTATGTGTCCATGGATACCCCGCCCACAAAGCTGCCGCTGCCGGTGACAGAGCCCTTTGGCTGGTGCTCCGCCGAGGGGATGGCCTATACAGTCATCAACCTGGAGGAGCTGCGGGAGAGCCCCTTCCGCTACTGCCAGGCAGAGGCCTATTTTGACGGCGGTACAAAGCCGCCCCACACCACAGAGCTGCTCCGCTATCTGGCCCTCTGTACCCAGTGGCCCAGACAGACGGAGATGCTGGTAAAGCTGGGACTCCAGAAGGCGGTCCACGACCTGATCGCCAACAAGAAGTGGAACCGGAACGCCTTCCGGTGGGCGGAGGCCGACCCGCAGAAGGCCTTTGACCTAAGCCGCCCGGAGCTGCGGGACTTCCTGGCGCTGAAGACCTACGCCGATGTCAAGCTGGATATGGCGGCATGGTATAAGCGGCTCCGCAGGGCGGGCATGGCCGTCACCTTCGCCGCCTTGGAGGAGCTGTGCAAGGAGGCCCCGCTCACCATGGGACGGCTGGTGGGGAAAATGGACCGGTATCAGGTGACGCCGGGCCGCCTCCTCTCCTACGCCAGGAAGGAAAAGGCCAGGAAGGGCCAGAAGCGCATGTCCATCAACACTCTGCTCACCGAGTGGGTGGACTACCTGGAGGATGCCGCGCTGCTGGGCTATGATCTGACCAACCCCATCTGGCTTATGCCCAAGGATCTCCACGCCAGGCACATGAGCACCACGGCGGCGGCCGCCACCATCCGGGAGAAGCAGACCTCGGAGCGATACCAAAAACGGCTGAAGAAGCTGGTCAGCCGGTACACCTTCAGCACCAAACGGTGGCTGATCCGGCCGCCCGTTTCCGCCGGCGAGATCACGGTGGAGGGAAAGGCTCTGCACCACTGCGTGGGCGGCTATGCCGAGCGCCATGTCAAGGGGAGCACCACCATCCTGTTCCTGCGGGACCGGAAACGGCCCGGCAAGCCCCTGGTGACCATCGAGATGAAAGGGAATCAGATCGTGCAGATCCACGGCTATCAAAATGACATCGGCCAGGCCGTCAAGCCGATGGTCAGATATGCCGATATCCTGGACCCGTGGCTGGCTTGGCTGGCCGGCGGCAGCAAGCGCAACAAGGACGGCACCCCCAAGGTGCCCAGACAGAGAGCGGCGGCCGAAGAAGGCCAGGTCAGAACGGCGTGAGAGAAAAGGGACGGAGCCGGCGTCCTATATGGACGCCGGCTCCGGAGAGGGGGGACGCTATTTGGGCTGTGGGCCGTACTCCCGTTCCATGGCGGCGCGGGTGATGAGCCACTGCTTGCCGAACTTCTGGACGTCCAGCCCGTCGGTGAGGCGGCGGTAGGCCACGGCCTTGCGCAGGGTGCTCTCGCTGAGCCCCCAAAGGTCGGTGGCTTCCCCAAAGGAGAGCAGGCCGTCAAAGGGAGAGGCGGCGGGCATGCCGTTGGCCCAGAGCTCCGCCCCGTCCAGATCAAGGTCGTCGTTCCAGGATACCCCGTACCCGCCCGGGTCCACGGAGACCTGCTCAAAGAGGCCGGGCGCGTCCCGCAGGGCCGACAGAGCCGGCGCGCGGGAGAGGGCAGCGGACACGTCGTAGATCTTCGTACAGCCGTCCGCGAAGTGGACCAGCAGGCGCAGCCCCGGCAGAGGGGCGGCGGACTTGATCTTGTGAAACATGGAGCGCCTCCTTTCGGCGGGGAAACCGCCCCCGCTCATTGTAGCGGGGGCAGCTTCCGGAAGTTTTGGGTGTTCCAGATGTCCAGCAGGTCGGCCTGGTAGAGCCTGGCCCACTCCAGTGCCATGGCCAGCCCCTTGGCCGGAAGGTCGCCCTCCAGGAGCCGGAGATCCGTGATGTCGATCACGGCGTTGTATTCGCCGTAAATCACATGGATGTGAGGCGGATTGTGCTCGCTGCCCAGCAGATACATCTTGATGGTCAGGCCATAAAATCTGGATATGACCGGCATGGTATGCACCCCTTTCATGATGCTATTGTATCACGGTATCGTGAAAATGTCAAGCAGAAAGATAGGAATGAGGAGACTAACGGCGATGGGTGAGCTGATCGTGCTGGACGCCTACCGGCGGACCTGCCACAACTGCTTTTGGCATGACGACGCCCACGGAGCGTGCAAGCGCCCGGGCGGCTGGGAGTGGGACAAACACTACACCCGCTGCATCACATTCGCCTGGCGGTACGGCCGGCCAGGCGTACAAAAAGGGGCTGACTGAATGAAGTTGGAGGATGCAACCAAGGAAGAGCTGATTTGGTGGATACAGCAACATGCCTTTGACCTCTCTTATTCGTTGAAACGGTTTGAAGCTGATATTATGCTCCACCGGTATGATGAGTACAATACGAAAGCCAAGCTGGCTGGGGAGCGTTTTTCCTCAGCACTGGCTGAATACGACTCTTTGCTTGCACCGTATCACGGGAAGCGCCTATCTTCCATTCCAGAACATGTAATCAAACGGGCAGCGGCCCTCGAAAGAGCCATGAACAGTGCCAGCAAAGAGCAGCGGCGTTGGTGGAAAGCTGCGGATAAGTGCATGGAGAAAGTTTAGGGGAGGTTTCGGTATGCTGATCGTTACCATTCAGGTCAACGCGCCGCCGGGGGCGGCGGAGTGCGTGAAGGAGGTTTTGGGCATGGCTCTGGAGCAGCTGGGCGACGCCCGGGTGCGGCATGATGGATTCCCGTGGGAGGTTGACGCATGGATGCCGATGCCTGACCGCCGCCCGCCGGAGGGAGAGGAGGACATCTGATGTCAAACTGCAAACTATGCCTTGCGGACTGTGCCTTTAGTG
>CALWYC010000005.1 GCA_944385655.1 uncultured Intestinimonas sp.
AGGGGGCGGAGCACATCCAGGTCCCCCACCTGGCCGAGGCCCTCCAGTACCGGGAGAGCGGCTATCTGCGGCGGTAGGCTGGACTTTTTGCCCCGGGCCAACTATAATATTCAAGAAAAACATCTGTTTTCAGAACAGGAAAGGAAGTTCACATGACCGAGATGATCCTGCTCAAGCAGGGGGAGATGGTCCTGAAGGGGACCAACCGATACACCTTTGAGGACAAGATGCGCGCCAACATCGCCCGGCGGCTGAAGCACTTGGGCAAGTTCAAGGTCTACACCCGGCAGTCCACCACCTATGTGGAGCCCCAGAGCGAGGACTGCGACATGGACGCCGCCTACGAGGCCATGAAGCACGTCTTCGGCGTGGTGGGCCTCAGCCGGGCCAAGGCCTGTGAAAAGACCAAGGAGGCCATGCTGGAGACTGCCAAAAGCTACCTGGGGGACCAACTCTCCCGGGCCAGGACCTTCAAGGTGGAGTCCAAGCGGGCGGACAAGACCTTCCCCATGACCTCCATCGCCCTGAGCCAGTGGGTGGGCGGGGAGCTGGACGACCTCTACCCCAACCTGACCGTGGACGTCCACGACCCCGAGCTCACCGTCCACCTGGAGGTCCGGGACTACGCCGCCTTCGTCCACGCCGACCCGGAGCCCGGCGCCGGCGGCCTCCCCGTGGGCACCAGCGGCCGCGCTCTGAGCATGCTCAGCGGCGGCATCGACTCCCCCGTGGCCTCCTGGATGATGGCCAAGCGGGGCGTGGCCTTGGAGATGATCCACTTCTACTCCTACCCCTACACCTCCCCCGAGGCCAAGCAGAAGGTGCTGGACCTGGCCCAGCTCCTCACCACCTGGACGGGACGGCTCACCGTCCACGTGGTGCCCTTCACCCACATCCAGGAGGAGCTGCGCCGCGCCTGCCCCGAGGACTACTTCACCCTCCTCATGCGCCGGTTCATGATGCGCATCGCCGAGGGGGTGGCCCACCGCACCGGCTGCCATGCCATCGTCACCGGCGAGTCCCTGGGCCAGGTGGCCTCCCAGACCATGGACGCCATGGCCGTCACCGGAGCCGTCACCGACCTGCCCGTGTTCCGGCCCCTGGTGGGCATGGACAAGGAGGAGGTGGTGCGCCTCTCCCGGAAGATCGGCACCTTTGAGACCTCCATCCTGCCCTACGAGGACTGCTGCACCGTCTTCACCCCCCGCCACCCCCGGACCCGTCCCCGCCTGGAGGACGTGGAGGCCATCGAGGCCCCCCTGGACATCGACGGCCTGGTGAAGGAGGCCCTGGAGGGCATCGAGCGGGTCCAGCTGGGCTGACGCCCGTCCACAGCACCGCACTGTTTGTGTGTCCCGACACCACGCCCCTCCCCGTCATTCTGAGGCCGCAGGTCGAAGAATCCGTACCCCCGTCTCCTGACGTTCCCCAAAAGGACGGGGAAACGGATCCTTCGCTGCGCTCAGGATGACACGGGGGTGTACAGGATGACGCGGGGAGCGAGCATGTGATGCGCGGCTTTCTATCATCTCATAGCGAAAGAGGTCTTTTTTATGTCCTACACCGCCGAGCTCATCGCCGTAGGAACGGAATTATTGCTGGGCAACATCGCCAACACCGACGCCCAGCTGATCTCCCAGGGCCTGTCCGCCATGGGCATCAACGTCTACTACCACACCGTGGTGGGAGACAACCCCGCCCGGCTCCGCGCCGCCGTGGACATCGCCAAGGGCCGGGCCGACATCATCATCACCACCGGCGGTCTGGGGCCCACCTGCGACGACCTCACCAAGCAGACCCTGGCCGCCGCCTTCGGCCTGCCCCTGGTCTTCCACCAGCCCTCCGCCGACCGCATCGCCGACTACTTCCGCCGGCTCCACCCCGACCGGCCCATGACGGAGAACAACCTCCAGCAGGCCATGCTGCCGGAGGGCTGCACCGTCTTTGCAAACGACTGGGGCACCGCCCCCGGCTGCGCCTTCGAGGCCGAGGGCGTCCGGGTGCTCATGCTCCCCGGTCCCCCCCGGGAGTGCCGGGCCATGTTCGAGCACCGGGCCCTCCCCTACCTCCGGTCCCTCTCCGACGGGGTCATCCTCTCCCGCACCCTGAAGCTCTTCGGCATCGGCGAGTCGGCCATGGAGGCAAAGCTCCGGGAGCGCATGAACGCCATGACCAACCCCACCCTGGCCCCCTACGCCAAGGAGGGGGAATGTGAGCTGCGCATCACCGCCCACGCCCCCGACAGGGAGACCGCCCACGCCCTCATCGCCCCGGTGGAGGCCGACATCCGGGCCCTCTTCGGCCCCCTGGTCTACGGCGCCGACGTGAAGAACCTGGAGTCCGCCGTCCTCCAGCTGCTGAAGGACCGGGGCCTCACCCTGGGCTCCGCCGAGAGCTGCACCGGCGGCCTCATCGCCAAGCGCATGACCGACCTGCCCGGCGCCTCCGCCGTGTTCAAGGGGGGCGTGGTGAGCTACACCGACGCCGTCAAACAGGGCGTGCTGGGGGTGCCCCGGGACCTGCTGGACCGGTACGGCGCCGTCTCCCCCCAGGTGGCCCGGGCCATGGCCCAGGGCGCCCGGCGGGTACTGGGCTGTGACCTGGCCGTCTCCACCACCGGGGTGGCCGGTCCCGACCGCGATGACCGGGGCAACCCGGTGGGTCTCGTCTATGTGGCCCTGGCCGGCCCCGACTTCTGCCATGTGAAGGAGCTGAGCCTCGGGGCCTCCGGACGGGCGGGCATCCGCAACCGCTCCGCCCACCACGCCTTCGACCTGGTCCGCCGCCATCTCACCGGCCTTCCGCTGGAATAAAACCGAAAGGTCCGTCCTCTGACGAGGGCGGACCTTTTTTATAGACTTCAGTTCTCTTCGGCGGCGGTGCCCAGGGCCTCCCGCTGCCGGACGGTGACCCGCCGGTCGTAGCAGGAGAAGGCCCCCTCCACCAGGTCGTGGTCGGGCTTTTGGGTAAAGAGGGAGACCGCCGGCACCAGCACCAGCCCGGCGAGCATGCAGAAGGCGCCGGCGTTGATGGGGGAGCGCAGGAGGGCGGGGAAGGCGCTCCCCACGAAGATGTTGGCCAGCATGACCACCACGGAGAAGAGGAAGCTGGCCCAGCAGCCGGCCTTGGTGGTACCCTTCCAGTAGAGGCCGTAGAGGAAGGGAGCCAGGAAGGCCCCGGCCAGGGCGCCCCAGGAGACGCCCATGAGCTGGGCGATGAAGGTGACACTGGACCGGTGCTGGATGATGGCCAGCACCACCGAAATGGCGATAAAGACCACGATGAGCCCCCGAATGACCCGGAGCTGCCGGCGCTGGTCCATGCCGGGGGCCACCGTCTCCACGATGAAGTCCAGGGTGAGGGTGGAGCTGGAGGCCAGCACCAGGGAGGAGAGGGTGGACATGGAGGCCGAGAGGACCAGAATGACCACCACGGCGATGAGGAGGTCGGGGAGCCCCGAGAGCATGGCGGGGATGATGGCGTCGTAGCCCTCGGCGGCCACGTCCACCTGGCCGCCGTAGAGCCGGCCGAAGCCGCCCAGGAAGTAGCAGCCACCCGCCACCACGGCGGCGAAGAGGGTGGAGATGACGGTGCCGGTGTCGATGGCCTTCTCGCTGCGGATGGCATAGAACTTCTGGACCATCTGGGGCAGGCCCCAGGTGCCCAGGCTGGTGAGGAGGACCACACCCAGCAGGTTCACCGGGTCGGGGCCGAAGAAGGAGGCGAAGACGCCGGGGGTCCCGGAGACGGCGGGGTCGGACACCTGGGCCAGGGCATCCAGGGCGGCGAGGAAGCCCCCCTGGCTGCTGAGCACCGCCCCGATGACGGCGCAGATGCCCACGATCATGATGATGCCCTGGATGAAGTCGTTGATGGCGGTGGCCATGTAGCCCCCGGCGATGACGTAGACCCCGGTGAGCACCGCCATCACCGCCACGCAGATGGCGTAGTCGATGTGGAAGGCCATGGCGAAGAGGCGGCTCAGGCCGTTGTAGAGGCTGGCGGTGTAGGGGATGAGGAAGAGGAAGGTGATGGCCGAGGCGGCCAGCTTCAGGCTCCGGGAGCCGAAGCGGCGGCCGAAGAACTCGGGCATGGTGGCGCTGCTCAGGTGCTGGGTCATGATGCGGGTCCGGCGGCCCAGCACCACCCAGGCCAGCAGGGAGCCCAGCAGGGCGTTGCCGATGCCCGCCCAGGTGGCGGCGATGCCGTACTTCCAGCCGAACTGCCCGGCGTAGCCCACGAAGACCACGGCGGAGAAGTAGCTGGTGCCGTAGGCGAAGGCGGTGAGCCAGGGCCCCACCGACCGGCCGCCCAGCACGAAGCTGTTCACGTCGGAGGCGTGGCGGCGGCAGTAGATGCCCACCCCCACCATGACGGCGAAAAAGACGAACAGCAATCCCAGTTTGATGGCCATGTTTCCTCTCTCCTCATCTCTTTTTGGTTTATTGCTTAAAAGCGTTAAAGTATCCAGGTAAGGAAATGCGCCCGGAAGGGTATCGCCCTTCCGGGCGCCGGAGCCTGTCGACTTTGTCGCCAGGCTCTCTCAAAAATGCAAGCATTTTTTCGAAAAGATGCAGCCTGCTGCGTCGCACTTCGTCGGGGCAAAGTCCACACCGCTCATCCCGGCCTGACGGCCAGGCATCGCTCCGCTTCCTTGCCCCCTCCTCTCCCAAACAAACCCGCTTCGCTGGGCTTTGTTTGGGGCCCCGGCTCGCACGCTTGCAGGCTGAGAAGTGTTTTTTCCGAGGCACATGTCCCCGGAAAAAACAGATTAGACTTGATTCCGTCGTCTGCGGACGACGGAACTCTGCGAGGCTCTTATACAAAATCGGAAGCATTTCTACTTTTTCGGCAAGCTGGGGCACCGCAGGTTGCATCTCCATATCGAAGCCGCGCTTGCACGGCTTCGATATTAGCTGCTGCTCTGGGCCTCCACCAGGCGGGTGGAGCAGTACTGCTCCCGGAGCTTGGGCTTTTCGATCTTGCCGGTGGCGTTGCGGGGGACGGGGGCGAAGATGATCTTCCGGGGCCGCTTGTACCGGGGCAGGTCGTTGCAGAAGCGCTCGATCTCCTCCTCGGTGCAGGTCTCCCCCTCCTTGACCTGGATGATGGCGGCGGCGATCTCGCCCAGCCGCCGGTCGGGCAGGCCGATGACGGCCACGTCGTGGACCTTGGGGTGGGCGGAGAGGAAGTCCTCGATCTGCACGGGGTAGAGGTTCTCGCCGCCGGAGATGATGACGTCCTTCTTCCGGTCCACCAGGTAGTAGAAGCCCTCCTCGTCCTGGCGGGCCATGTCGCCGGTGTGGAGCCAGTCGCCGTGGAGGACCTCGGCGGTGGCCTTGGGGTCGTGGTAGTAGCACACCATGACGCCGGGGCCCTTCACGCACAGCTCGCCCACCTGGCCCTGCTCCACCTCATTGCCCGCCTCGTCCACGATCTTGGCCTGCCAGCCGTAGCCGGGGACGCCGATGGCCCCCACCTTGCGGATGTTGTCCAGGCCCAGGTGGACGCAGCCCGGGCCGGTGGACTCGGAGAGGCCGTAGTTGGTGTCGTACTTGTGGTTGGGGAAGTAGCGCATCCAGTGCTTGATGAGGCTGGGGGGCACCGGCTGGGCGCCGATGTGCATGAGCCGCCACTGGCTCAGCCGGTAGTTGGGCAGCTGGAGGACCCCCCGGTCCAGGGCGGCCAGGATGTCCTGGCACCAGGGCACCAGCAGCCACACGATGGTGCACCCCTCCCGGGAGACGGCCTGGAAGATGGCCTCGGGGGAGTTGCCCTTGAGGAGGACGGCCTTGCCGCCGGTGAAGAGGGAGCCGAACCAGTGCATCTTGGCGCCGGTGTGGTAGAGGGGCGGGATGCAGAGGAAGACGTCCTCGTGGGTGGTCTGATGGTGGATGGCCTCCATCCGGGCCGACTGCATGAGGGCCCTGTGGCGCTGCAGGATGGCCTTGGGGAAGCCAGTGGTGCCGGAGGAATAGTAGATGGCGGCCTCATCCTCGTCGTCGATGAGGACCTTGGGGGCCACGCTGGAGCAGTTGGCCGAGGCCCGGTGGTAGTCCTCGGCGAAGGAGGGACAGCTGTCCCCCACGAAGAAGAGGAGCCGCTCCCGGCCCAGGTCGTCGGCGATGTCCTCCACCCGGCCGATGAACTCGGGGCCGAAGAAGAGCACGTCGGCATCGGCCAGCTTGACGCAGTAGTCGATCTCCTCCGCCGTGTAGCGGAAGTTCAGGGGGACGGCCACCGCCCCCGTCTTCAGGATGCCGAAGTAGATGGGCAGCCACTCCAGGCAGTTCATCAGCAGGATGGCCACCTTCTGCCCCTTCCGGATGCCCCGGCCCAGGAGCAGGTTGGCCACCCGGTTGGCCTTCTCGTCAAAGACCGACCAGGTGATCTCCCGGCGGTAGGGGGTGGTGGAGGTGGGCTGGATGAGGGCGTACTCCTTCCAGGTCACCCGCTGCTTCTCATGGACCTCGGGGTTGATCTCCACCAGGGCGATCTCGTCCCCGTAGAGCTTGCTGTTGCGCTCCAGCAGGTCGGTAATGGGCATGTCGGCTCGTTCCTTTCCGCGGCGGCGGGACCGCCGGTAGTTTTTCCCTTTAACCGGTTAAAGTATCATAGCCGATTTCCCTTCTTCTGTCAAGGTGAACAGAGAATTTTTTGAAAAGGTGAATTTTTTTGTTTACTGTCGCGCTTTAATGTGCTAACATTGAAGAAGTATACCCGGCCGGCGGGAGTCGGCCCATCACGATCGTCCGGAAGGAGCATATTATGGCAAAGGCAGAGCGCAGGGAGCGCAGTCTGGCGCTGTACGAGACCATTACCAAGCTGAAGGACCCGGAGGAGTGCTGTCGGTTTTTTGAGGATCTGTGTACGCCGGTGGAGCTGCGGTCCATGGAGCAGCGCTTCGACGTGGCGGTCTATCTCCAGCAGGGGCTGGTGTACCTGGACATCCTGGAGCGGACGGGGGCCAGCAGCGCCACCATCAGCCGGGTGCGGCGGGCCATGCTGGACAACGGCGCCGGCGGCATCATGCGGGATGTGATCTGCCGCACCGGTCTGGACAAGCGGGAGATCCCGCCGATCTCCCAAGAAACGCAGGAAAGCAAGGTGGAAGTGGAATGAAGCAACTGATGCTGGGCAACGCCGCCGTTGCCCGGGGGCTCTACGAGGCCGGCTGCAGTGTGATCTCCAGCTACCCCGGCACCCCCAGTACCGAGATCACCGAGGAGGCCGTCAAGTACGACGAGATCTACTGTGAGTGGGCTCCCAATGAGAAGGTGGCCATGGAGGCCGCCTTCGGCGCGTGCCTGGCCGGCAAGCGCTCCTTCTGCGGCATGAAGCACGTGGGCCTCAACGTGGCCGCCGACCCCCTCTACACCATGTCCTACACCGGCGTCAACGCCGGCATCGTCATCGGCGTGGCCGACGACGCCGGGATGCACTCCTCCCAGAACGAGCAGGACTCCCGGCACCACGCCATCGCCGCCAAGCTCCCCATGCTGGAGCCCGCCGACTCCGCCGAGGCCCTCCAGTTCGCCAAGCTGGCCTACGACCTCTCCGAGGCGTTCGACACCCCGGTGCTGCTGAAGATGTGCACCCGGGTCTCCCACTCCCAGGCCATCGTGGAGACCGGCGACCGGGTGGAGCCCCCGGCAAAGCCCTATGAGAAGAACATCGCCAAGTACGTCATGATGCCGGGCAACGCCAAGCGCCGCCACCCCGTGGTGGAGGAGCGCACCCGGAAGCTCATCGCCTGGGCGGAGACCGCCCCGGTGAACCGGGTGGAGCTGGGGGGCACCGCCCTGGGCATCATCACCGCCTCCACCTCCTACCAGTACGTCAAGGAGGTCTTTGGGGATTCCGTCTCCGTCCTCAAGCTGGGCATGACCAACCCCCTGCCGGTGGACCTCATCAGGGACTTCGCCGCCAAGGTGGACAAGCTGGCCGTGGTGGAGGAGCTGGACCCCATCATCGAGGACCACTGCCGGAAGCTGGGCCTGGAGGTCCAGGGCAAGGACGTCCTCCCCATGGTGGACGAGTTCTCCCAGAACCTGGTGGCCGCCGCCCTGGGCGGCGAGGTACATACCGGCAGGGCCCTCGCCGACGCCATCCCGCCCCGTCCCCCCGTCATGTGCGCCGGCTGCCCCCACCGCGGTCTCTTCTACACCCTCAACAAGAATAAGTGCACCGTCCTGGGCGACATCGGCTGCTACACCCTGGGCGCTGTGGCCCCGCTGGCGGCCATGGAGATGACATTGTGCATGGGCGCCTCCATCTCGGCCATCCACGGCTTCAACAAGGCCCTGGGCAGCGAGAGCGAGGGCAGGACGGTGGCCGTCATCGGCGACTCCACCTTCATGCACTCCGGCATGACGGGCCTTGCCAACATCGCCTACAACCAGTCCAATTCCACCGTCATCATCCTGGACAACTCCATCACCGGCATGACCGGCCACCAGCAGAACCCCACCACCGGCTACAACATCAAGGGCGACCCGGCGGGCAAGATCGACCTGGAGGCCCTGTGCCGCTCCATGGGCTTCCACCGGGTCCGGGTGGTGGACCCCTATGACCTGAAGGCCTGCGACCAGGCCGTGAAGGAGGAGCTTGCCGCCGACGAGCCCTCCGTCATCATCTCCCGGCGGCCCTGCGCCCTTCTCAAGTACGTCAAGCACAAGGCCCCCCTGGCGGTGAACAGGGACAAGTGCATCGGCTGCAAGTCCTGCATGAAGATCGGCTGCCCCGCCATCTCCATCAAGGAGGGCAAGGCCCGGGTGGACAACACCCTGTGCGTGGGCTGCGGCGTGTGCGAGCAGCTGTGCCCCGTGGGTGCCTTTGAGAGCACCGGGAAGGAGGGTTGAGCATGGAGACCAAGAACATTATGATCGTGGGCGTGGGCGGCCAGGGCTCCCTGCTGGCCAGCAAGCTGCTGGGCCACCTCCTGATGGAGCAGGGCTATGACGTGAAGGTCTCCGAGGTCCACGGCATGAGCCAGCGGGGCGGCAGCGTGGTGACCTACGTCCGCTACGGCGACAGGGTCTACTCCCCCGTCATCGACAAGGGCGAGGCCCACTGCATCGTCTCCTTTGAGCTGCTGGAGGCGGCCCGTTGGCTGGAGTACCTGCGGCCCGACGGCCAGATCGTCACCTCCACCCAGCAGATCGACCCCATGCCGGTCATCACCGGCGCAGCGGCCTATCCCGAGGACCTGGTAGCCAAGATGCAGGCCGCCGGCGCCAAGGTGGACGCCCTGGACTGCCTGGCCCTGGCCGAGGAGGCCGGCTCCTCCAAGGCGGTCAACCTGGTCCTCATGGGCCGGCTGTCCCACTACTTCGACTTCCCCGAGGCGGCCTGGCAGGAGGCCATCGAGGCCTGCGTGCCGCCCAAATTCCTGGAGCTGAACAAGAAGGCCTTCGCCCTGGGCCAGAAGGCGTGACCTCCGCTTCCTTGAAAGAAAGCTTGGCAAAGAACTTTATTCTGCGTGTCGATACCGGAGTCCGTCTGCCCTTCCCCTGGCGGGGGCGGGCAGGGATATTTCAGAAACCAGAGAGGGATGATACCCATGGAACGCTATTATCAGCCTGAGATCGAATGCGCCTCCCGGGAACAGATCAAGGCCTGGCAGGACGAGCGCCTGGTGAAGCAGGTCCAGCACGTATGGGAGCACATGCCCTACTACCGGAAGAAGATGGAGGCCAAGGGCCTGACCCCCGCCGACATCAAGGGGACGGAGGACCTCCACAAGCTGCCCTTCCTCTCCAAGGCCGACCTGCGGGAGGCCTACCCCTACGGCCTGCTGGCCAGGCCCCTGAAGGACTGCGTCCGCATCCAGTCCACCTCGGGCACCACCGGCAAGCGGGTGGTGGCCTTCTACACCCAGCACGACATCGACCTGTGGGAGGACTGCTGCGCCCGGGCCATCGTGGCCGCCGGCGGCACCAACGAGGACGTGTGCCAGGTGTCCTACGGCTACGGCCTGTTCACCGGCGGCCCCGGCCTCAACGGCGGCAGCCACAAGGTGGGCTGCCTCACCATCCCCACCTCCTCGGGCAACACCGAGCGGCAGATCATGTTCATCCGGGACCTGAACGCCACCATTCTGTGCTGCACCCCCTCCTACGCCGCCTACATCGGCGAGACCATGAAGGAGATGGGCCTCACCCCCGACCAGATCCCCCTGAAGGCGGGCATCTTCGGCGCCGAGGCCTGGAGCGAGGAGATGCGCCAGGACATCCAGAATACCCTGGGCATCAAGGCCTACGACATCTACGGCCTCACCGAGCTCTCCGGCCCGGGCGTCAGCTTCGAGTGTTCCGCCCAGACCGGCATGCACATCAACGAGGACCACTTCATCGCCGAGATCATCGACCCCGACACCGGCGAGGTGCTGCCCGAGGGCGCCCAGGGCGAGCTGGTCTTCACCTCCATCACCAAGGAGGCCTTCCCCCTGCTGCGCTACCGCACCCGGGACATCTGCACCCTCACCCGGGAGAAGTGCCCCTGCGGCCGCACCCATGTGAAGATGGTCAAGCCCAAGGGCCGCACCGACGACATGCTCATCATCCGGGGCGTCAACGTCTTCCCGTCCCAGATCGAGACAGTGCTCCTCAACCACGGCTATCCCGCCAACTACCAGATCATCGTGGACCGGGTCAAGTCTACCGACACCCTGGACGTCCAGGTGGAGATGACCCCGGAGATGTTCACCGACAACCTGGGCGAGGTCTCCCGCCGGCAGGCGGAGCTGGTGGACGGCCTGCGCTCCATGCTGGGTCTGGCGGCCAAGGTCACCCTGGTGGCCCCCAAGTCCATCGTCCGCAGCGAGGGCAAGGCCGTCCGGGTCATCGACCGCCGCAAGATCTGAGGGGAGGAACGACCATGAGTTTGAAGCAGATCTCCGTTTTTCTGGAGAACAAGCCCGGCACCCTGCTGTCCATGACGGGGCTGCTGGCCAAGAACCACATCGACATGCGGGCCCTGTCCATCGCCGAGACCAAGGACTTCGGCATCGTCCGCATGATCGTGGACGACGTGTACGACACCGCCACCGTCCTCAAGGACGCCGGCTTCGTCCACAGCCTCACCCCGGTGCTGGGGGTGATGATCCCCGACGAGCCCGGCGGCCTGGACAAGGTGCTGCGGGTGCTGGCCGATGCCCAGGTCAACGTGGAGTATATGTACGCCTTCCTGGGCGGCAAGAACGCCAACCACGCCTATATGATCTTCCGGGTCCAGAATCAGGCGGCCGCTGTCTCCGCCCTCTCGGCCCAGGGCATCCACCTGGTGGACCAGGACGAGGTGGCCGGCCTGTAACAACGGCACAACAGACAAGGACGCCCTCACCGTACAGCGGTGAGGGCGTCCTTTTTCTCCACAGCGTGTGGAAAAGGGCAGTGCCCCGCCGGTCCGGGGACCGGCGGGGCACTGCCGCGCTATCTGCTGTCCGGAAGGTGTGGACGTCAGATGACCTTCTTCTCCTTGAGCTGGGCCAGCTCCTCGGCGGAGAGGCCCAGGAGGCCGCCGTAGACCTCGTCGTTGCTGCCGCCCAGCTCGGGGCTGCACTCGTATTCAATGTGATTCTCGCTGAGCTTGGGGGCAAAGCCGGGCAGCTTCACCTTGCCGCGCTGGGGATGGTCGATCTCCACGATCATGCCCCGCTCCAGATACTGGGGATCGTTGGTGATGTCGGCGCAGTCCAACAGAGCTCCGGCAGGGATATCGGCCTTGCACAGGATGTCCATGGCGGTGATCTTGTCATAGTCCTTCAGCCAGTCCTTGATGGCGCCGTCGCAGATGTCCCGGTGCTCGTAGCGGCTGCGGGGGGTGGCCATCTCGGGGCACACGTCCTGCTTCAGGTCGGGGCGGCCGATGACGTCGCACAGGTTGTCCCACTGCTTGCTGCCGGGGTGGCGGGAGCAGTAAATGTGGACATAGTCGTTGGGCCCAAAGGGCTTGCAGGGGTAGGTATCGGAGGGGGCCACGTCCTCCAGAGGCATACCGTTGGCCACACGGCGGTTGGGCTTGCCGTTGTTGAGATAGGGCTCCCACTGGGACCGGCTCAGGCCGATCATGAAGTCCTGCATGGCCACGTCGATGCGCTGGCCGACGCCCTCCCGCTCGCACTGAAGCAGAGCGGCAATGATGCTCAGGGCCATCATGATGCCGGTACCGGAGTCGGCCACGGAGACGCCGCACTTGATGGGCTGGTCCGGCAGGCCGGTGGCGGAAACCATAACGCCGGTGTGGGTGGCGATGGGGTCAAAGGCGGGGTAGTTGGCGTAGGGGCCGTCCTTGGCAAAGCCCTTCAGGCTGGCGTAGACGATCTTGGGGTTGATCTCCTTGCAGTGCTCATAGGTGAGGCCCAGGTGGTCCATGGAGCCGGGACCCATGTTCTCCACGATGACATCGCATTTGGCCAGCAGCTTTTCCAGCAGGGCCAGTCCCTCGGGAGACTTCGCGTTGCATGTGATGGACTTCTTGTTCATGTTCATGACCAGGAATCCATAGCTGTCCACGCCGGGGTTTGCCTGGGAGTAGCGGCCCAACTCGCCCTTCCCGGGGCGCTCCACCTTGAGCACCTCGGCGCCCAGCCAGGCCAGGGTCTCGGTGCAGACGGTACCGGCTTCAAATTGGGTCATGTCAAGAATGCGGTAGCCGGAAAGAGGTCCTTTGCAAGCCATAATCGATTCCTCCTTATATAATCGTCACTTTTGCTGCTTCTTTTCCTTGTTGGGGATGACGCGGTTTTCGATGAAGTCCTCCACCAGTCCGGTCATGGTCTCGGCGTTCCACTTTTTGGGGTTGACGGGGTCGGCGTGGAAGGCCAGCAGGGGGAAGCCTGCGTCCTCCATGACCTTCTTGATGAAATAGCTGCCCTCCACGGCCTGCATGTCGTTCTCGGGGATCATATAGACCACGCCGTCGATGTCGTTCTGCTTGGCCTGCTGGATGAACCAGCTGCTGTTCCAGGGTGGCATGTGCAGGAAGTCCTCCATGCCGATGAAGCGGGCAGCCAGGGCCCGGAGGGGGTCCTTTTCCACGTTGTTGCGGATGTAGGCGTCGGCGCCCATGGCCAGGTACATGGACCACATGAAGACGGCGCCGTACTTCTCCTCAAACCGCTGGTAGAAGGCGAAGTCCTGCCACATGCCGCGGCCCAGCCACATCATGCGCAGCTTCTCGTTGGGCACGGCGGCCTCGCCCTTGTCGGCCAGGGCCTTGACCTCCTCGTAGAGGCTCTTGGCGTGGTCGGCGGCCCAGCGGGTGCCCCGCTGCCACTGGGCCTGCATGACGGCGTTGATGGTGTCCACCACGGTGACGGGCACGGGGTGGCACTGTGCGATGAGGTCCCGGAGCTTCTTGTACCAGCCCTCCTGCTCGTTGATGAGGTCCATGACCTCCTGGAGCTTGTTCATGTCGAACAGCTTGCCCGTCTTCATCTCCAGCCACCGGATGAGCTCCTTGAGCTCCTCCACCGCCAGGTCGATGCGGTCGGTGTCGTAGAGCTCCTCCCAGCGGTCGGCGGCCAGCTCATACCAGTTGAGGGGGGTGATCCGGGCCTGGGTGTTCTCGATGGTGTAGAGGTCGGCGCCGTAGTTCTCCGCCAGCAGGCCGAAGATCTTGTTCTGGGCGTCGCCGGTGAGGCGGGTGATGCAGATGGTGGGCTTGGGCAGGCCGCCCCAGGGCCCCATGGGATTGCCGTCGGCGTCCACCTTGTGGTCGTCGGGGTCGAAGCTCTCGGCCAGGGCCTGGGCGTCGTAGCTGTTGAGGTCGGGGCGGTAGCCGTTGGCCTGCATGAGTCCGAAGTATTTTTTGGTCATGCGTTTGGCGCCGCAGATGGCGGCCCACCACTGGTTGACCACGAAGGGGATGTCCATGGCCCGGAAAATCTCCATGGGCACGTCGGCGTTGAGGATGGCGAAGTCGCACTTCTCCTTCTCCACCCGGTCCTTCATGGCGAAGAACCACTCCTTCTGATAGACGCTCACCGTCTTGGTGGCCTTCAGCTTCTTCACCACCGCGGAGCGGGAGGCGGGGGCCTTTTTCTCCTCAGCCATTACCGGACACCTCCTTTCAGCTGGGCGGCAAAGCCGGCGAGCTTCTCGTCCAGGTCCTCGTTCTTGGCCACGGGCCACAGCATCCGCCCGAAGGTGATGTGCCGGATGCCCCGGGCCTCCAGGCTTTTGCGCTGCTTGGGCATATCCCAGGTGGCCACCTCGTCGTACTGGTTGGTGTAGAAGATGACGCCCTGGGCGCCGGCGGCGTCCACCTCCCGGTCCAGAGCCTCCGTCCGCTGGGCGGGGGTGGACTTCTTGGCGGAGAACTCCCGGAGGAAGTAGCGGTCCACGATGCCCCGGATCACAGGGTAGTCCAGGTTATAGTCCCGGTCGTAGTGGCGGTCGCCCCAGTCGGTGTCCTCGCCCACCACCACCATGCCGGCGGCCTCGATCTTGTCGTAAAGGACGGTGTCCTCCTGATTGGCGCCGGTATAGTACACCCGGGGGCCGGCCAGGACGGGCCACTGGGCGGCGTCCGCCGTCACCCGGCGGACCAGTTTGGTGTGCTCGGAGCGGTCCATGAAGAGACCGGCGCCGATGATGACCAAAGCCTCGGAGCCGCTGATGCGGACCTCCTGGCCGCGGCGGAGCCTGGCCATCTCACGGAGGGCCTGCCGGTTCTCGTTGCAGATACGGCCGGCGGCGCGGATCTCCTCGTCGGTGATGGGCCGGCCGGCCCACGCCTCCACCTGCTGCTTGAAGAGCCCGATGATGAACTCGTCCCGGACCTGGTGGATGCGGTGGCGGGTGAAGAGCCAGTCGATGAAGGCCACGGGGGGCACCTTCTTCTCCGGCTCCACCCGGTGGATCTCCCGGAGGTAAAGGAACACCCGGATGATGACGTCGGTGCTGTTGGAGATGGCCAGGGCGTCGATCTGGTCATAGTAGGTCCCGTCCACGATCTTCTCGAACTGGGCCCGGACCATGGGGTCAAAGGCGTACTCCAGGTACTTGTCGGTCTCCGCCAGAGGCCGCTCGGGGTCGGCGCAGATCCGCACGGGCAGCATACCGGCGGCCAGGATCAGCTCGTCGGGCACGTCGCAGCCCAGCTCGCCGATGACCTTCCTGCCGGCGGCACGCCACCTGGCGGCCTCCCGGTCCCGGTGGTCGTACACATCCTTCAGCGCCGCAAAGGCTTCGCTCTGCAGCGCGCAGTCGCGGATGCTCATGAGACAGTCACTTCCTTTCCTTGCTTCCTTATGGAGCCGCCCCGGCGGACCGGGCCGTTCAGGCCGGTTCCGGCGTTCGCCGGGGCGGAAAATGTCGATTGCTGATTGGATCAGCCTGGGATCAGAAGGGGAACGCGCCGACAATGGCGCCGGCGATGGCCAGAACGATGCCCAGGACCCAGGTGGGGAAGAAATTGTACTTCAGGTTGTCCTTCATTTCCACTTCGGCCAGACCCAGGGCCAGGTAGGGGGTGGGGGCAACCAGGCACAGGTTAGCGGCGATGCAGGCGCCGATGACGCAGGCAGCGGCAGCGTGCATGGTGGTGCCGCCAAAGGCCACAGCCATGTTGCCAAAGATGGGAGCCATGATCATGTACAGGGAGTCGGAGCCCACAGCCATGGACAGGGGCACGCTCAGCAGGGCGATGATGAAGGTGAGGTGGCTGCCCATGGCCTCGGGCACCAGGCTGACCAGGGCCTCGGTCATGGCGTTCATCATACCGGTATCCTTCATGACGCCCACCAGCATGCCGATGGAGAAGAGGATCATCACCATGTTGAGGGCGGTGGCCCCGTGCTTGCGGATCTGGGCGGTCATCTGGCGGGCGCCCTCGGGGCAGTTAAGCAGCAGGGCGAAGGACAGGAAGATCATGAAGGCCACGTTGGTGTTGAGCCAACCCAGCAGCATGGCGACCACCATCACCACGGTCATGATCATGTCGATGTACAGCACGGTATTGCTGACCTTGAGGACGGGTTCTTCCTTCTTGCCCATGCCGGACTTGATGAGGTTGAACTCCTCGTCAGACATACCGCAGCCCTTGGCCTTCAGGATGTTGCCGAGAACGAAGCAGGAGACGATCAGGATGATGAAGCCCACGATCTGCACGGGGAGCAGCACATTCCACAGCTCATAGGCGTCAACGCCGGTGGAGGCGGAGACACGGGCCAGGGCGGAGGTCCAGGGCAGCATGTTCTCCACGCCGGACCACAGGCCCACATAGCACAGCAAGATCACGTTGGGGATGCGCATTTTTTTGTACAGGGGGAGCATGGTGGGGATGGTGATGAGCATGGTGGTGGCGCCGGAGCCGTCCAGATGGGAAATGAACGCCAGGAAGCAGGTCATGAGCAGGATGGCGCTGACATGGTTGCCCATGCGCTTCATGACGGCGCCCACGATCATATCGAACATGCCCGCGTCGCTGAGGACGTTAAAATAGACGATGGCGAAGGTAAAGAGCACCACGGTGTTCAAAACGCTGTTGGCACCGGTGCCAATATAGCCCTTCAAGGCGTCCAGGATGGCCAGAGGACCCACTACATCGGGCAGAGCTCCGGTCAGGCTCAGAACAATGACGGCGGCGGTGGACAGCAGGATCAGAATGGGGGGCAGGGCCACCTTGCCCCAGATGATCAATGCGACCATCACGATAACCAAGATAAAACCTACGGTAGCTAACATGGATAACACACCTTCCTCTTTTTGTTTTGATGGGGTCTGTGCGTCTCTCTCCAACTTCCCGGCGCCTCTCTCCTGCACCGGGGCGCTGCCGCGCCACCTCCTCCCGGGCGGCCGCATATCGGCGGTCCGCTCTGTGTGTATTTACATTTTACACAACAACCCGTTCATTGAATACGTTCATTCCGTCACCTTTCACATACGCCAGCCTGTGCAATGTGCACATCCGTCCTGTTTCGCCTTAAATTTTATTTCGGCGATTTCGCATTCTCCCTGAAATTATGATTTCGGCGGGCACTTTATCCCTTTTTTTCTGCTCCGATTGGACAGCCTGCACATATTTCTACAGGGTGTGGCAAATTTCCTCCACATATGCTACAATGAACTGTATTCATTCAATTCACTTCCCGGCAAAGGAGGCCCTCTATGGACGACTGCGCTGTGCTCTACGCCACCGGCGATATCATCATCGACGAGCCCGATCCCCACTCCTTTTTTGCCCCCTCCCGGTCTCTTCTGGCGGGCGGCGACTTCGTACTGGGACAGATCGAGGTGCCCCACACCGACCGTGGAGAGGCCAACAGCACCGACATCCCGGCGCCCCCCGCCGACCCCGCCAATCTGGACGCCCTGGTTCCCTGCGGCTTCAACCTGTGCACCACCGCCGGCAACCACGCCCACGACAACGGCGTCCCCGGCATCGTGGACACCATCGCCCACCTGAAGGAGCGGGGCATTGCCGTCACCGGCAGCGGCCGGACCCTCCCCGAGGCCAAGGCTCCCGCCGTGGTCACCCGGAAGGGCGTCACCGTGGCGGTGCTGGCCTACAACGCTGTGGGTCCCCGGGAGGGCTGGGCCACCTCTAAAAAGGCCGGTGTCTCCTACGTCAATATTCTGACCCATCATGAGCCCTCTCCCCGGGCCACTCCCGGACTCCCCGCCACCATTTACACGTTCCCGGAGCCGGAATCCCTAAAGCAGATGCAGTCCGACATCGCCGCCCTGCGGCCCCACTGCGACATTCTGCTGGTGGCCCTCCACAAGGGCATGGTCCACCTTGACAGCGTCATCCAGATGTACGAGATCCCCCTCTCCCACGCCGCCATCGACGCCGGAGCCGACGCCGTCATCGGCCACCACGCCCATATCCTCCGGGGCATTGAGGTCTACCGGGGCAGGCCCATCTACCACAACCTGGGCAATTTTGTCTGCGTCACCCACGCCCTCACCCCCACCGCCGACAACGACAGCCCGGAGCGCCTGGCCTGGATCGCCAGCCGGAAAAAGCTCTTCGGCTTCGAGCCCGACATGACCATGCCCTACTACCCCTTCAACCCGGACAGCCGGAACACCATGCTGGCCAAGCTGCTCCTTACCAAAGAGGGCATCCAGGCCTTCGGCTATGTTCCCTGCTACATCGACCACACCGGAGCGCCGGTGCCCCTCACCACCTACGAGGCGGCCCGTCCGGTCATCGCCTACCTCCAGCGGCTCCAGCAGGAGGAGGGCCTGCCCTGCCGCATGGACTGGCAGGAGGAGGGCTGGGTCCGGGTGACCCAGCCCTGACCATCCCATCAGAAAGGCGGTGCATGGAATGCTAAGCATCCATCAGCTTCTGGAGGTCCTGGGACCTCACATCACCGGCCAGTGGGTCCGGTTCCTGCCGGAGCACAGCTTCACCCAGCTCCATGTGCTGGACGGCCAGCCGGTCTCCCAGCCCCGTCTGCTCTATCTGGGCACCCCGGACACCTTCATCCTGGCGGCCGACCGCCTGATCCGCAAGGGGTGCCGGCCCACCTTCGTCCTGGCGGGCAGCAGCCCCGCCCTGACGGCCTACCAGGACCGGGAGGACCTGAACCTCATCGCCACCTCCCTCTCCCTGGCCGCCCTGTGCAATCTGCTCTACGAGGTCAGCGCCGACGACAATCTGTGGTACCAGAGCATGAGCCGCCACCTCTACGCCCAGCCCGACCTGCCCGCTCTGCTGGAGTGCGGCGCCAAGAAGCTGGGGGGCTACGCCTGCCTGCTGGACGCCGGGTGCAAGCTGCTGTGCGCCAGTCCCGGCCCGGTGCCGCCGGCGCCCCTGCTGGAGCGTCTGGAGGCGTCCACCTACCTCTCCCTGGAGGACCTCAACGCCCTGCGGCAGACCCACGATGTCTCCGGCCAGGACTGGGTGCCCCTGGAGGGCGGCGAAGCGCCCTGGCGGGTGCGGCTGTACTCCATCCAGTACAAGTCCCAGGTGGTGGCCCACCACCTCATCGCCCTGCCCGACGCCGCCTGCACCCCCGCCGCCCGGGAGACCGCCAGCCGGTTCCAGAAGTGGGTGGAGCGCTTCGTGCTGCGGTACAACCACGACAAGTACGAGTCCAGCAACGCCCTGAGCGCCCTGCTGGCCGACCTCATCGAGGGCCGGCTCACCGAATCGGAGCAGCTGGTGGGCCGGCTCAAGCAGCTGCCCGTCCACATCAAGAAGTACTTCCACTGCATCGTGGTGGAGCCGGGGAGCTACCGGCCCCGCCCACATGGGCCAGCTCATCCGGGAGCTGGAGGGGATCTTCCCCACCTGCGTCATCACCACCTACAAGGGGGACGCGGTCATCCTGGCCTGGAAGCCCCGGCACTACTCCGAGCCCATGTACGACCGAGACGCCTTCCAGCAGCTGCTGGAGCGTTACGACGCCCGGGCCTGCATCGGCAACTTTACCCGGTGGCTGAGCTCCCTGCGGAGCATCTACCCCCAGACCAAGGGGACCCTCAAATACGCCAGGGTCTTCTGTCCCGACCCGGAGCAGCGAATCTACCGCTTTGAGGACTACAGCATGTACCAGATCGTGGGGCTGTGCGTGGACAACCTCAAGGCCCTCCACGGCGGCGACCCGGTCTACCTCTGCCACCCCGGGGTCATCACCCTGGTGGCCTACGACAGCAAGAACGGCACCAACCTCTTCCAGGTGCTCTTCACCTTCCTGAAGAACGACCGGAACCTGACCCAGACCGCCCGGGCGCTCTTCTTCCACCGGAACACCCTCCAGCACAAGATCGAGAAGATCGAGTCCATCATCGGGGAGGACCTGGACTCCAGCGCCATCCGGCAGCGGCTCATGTTCTCCTGCACGGTGGTGGAGTACATCCAGAAGTACCTCAAGCGGGACGACATCTACGGCCGGAAGCGGAAGACCCCGCCCACCTCCGCCCTGGTGGAGGAATGATCACGCCCCCGGGGCAGAAGGGAGGCAGATATGGCCATCTTTGTCCGTGACAGGAACTTTTACCGCACCATGCTCGCCATCGGCGTGCCGGTGGTGCTCCAGAGCGCCATCACCATCGGCGTCAACCTGATGGACACGGTGATGCTGGCCAAGCTGGGCGAGGCCCAGATCTCCGCCTCCTCCCTGGCCAACCAGATCACCAACCTCTTCCACATCTTCTGCATGGGGGTGGGCAGCGGCACCGCCGTCATGACCGCCCAGTACTGGGGCCGCCGGGATCTGGACTCTCTGCGCCGGGTGGTCACCATCATGCTGCGGCTCATCACCGTCATCGGCCTCATCGTCATGGCCCTGGCCATCTTCATCCCGGACCGGCTCATGTGGCTCTTCGCCCCCGGAGACGCCGACGTCATCCGGGAGGGCGTGCGCTACTTTACCTTCCTGGCCTACACCTATCCCTTCTACGGTATCTCCCTCACCCTGACCCTGGTGCTGCGGAGCGTGGGCTCGGTACGGCTGCCTCTCTTTACCTCCATCCTGGTCTTCTTCATCAACGTCTTCTTCAACTGGATCTTCATCTTCGGTGAGCTGGGCGCTCCCCGCATGGAGATCGCCGGCGCCGCCGTGGGCACCCTCATCGCCCGGCTGGCCGAGGTGGTCATCATCTGCGGCTACTTCTTCCTCCGGGAAAAGCAGATCGGCTACCGGGTGAAGCACCTCTTCCAGCCCTGCGGCGCCTACCTCGCCTCCTTCTGCAAGTTCAGCCTGCCGGTGGTGGTCAGCGACTCCCTGCTGGGGGTGGGCAACACCGCCCTGGCCATGATCATGGGCCGGGTGGGCTCCGCCTTCGTGGCCGCCAACGCCATCACCATGGTGGCCTTCCGCCTGACCAACGTGGTCATCCAGGGGGTGGGCAACGCCAGCGGCGTCATCACCGGCAACACCCTGGGCATGGGGGACACCGACCGGGCCTACCGCCAGGGGGTCACCTTCCTGGCCCTGGGCGCCATCCTGGGCACCGCCGCCGGCGTCATCATCTGGCTCATCAGCCCGCCGCTGGTGAACTTTTACGAGATCACCGAGGCCACCCGGGCCGTGGCCATGGAGCAGATGCTGGCCATGGCCATTCTCACCCCCTTCCAGACCATGGCCTACATCACCACCAAGGGCGTCCTCCGGGGCGGCGGCGACACCCGCTTCCTCATGGTGGCCGACATCATCTTCCTCTGGTGCGCCTCGGTGCCCCTGGGGTACGCCGCCGGCCTGGTGTGGGGCTGGGGCGCCTTCTGGATCTTCATCTGCCTCCATGTGGACTTCTTCCTCAAGACCGTCCTGTGCACCGCCCGCTTCTTCACAAAGAAATGGATCAAACCGGTCCACTGATCCCTTCCGGCACACAAAAATGCCCCGCTCCCGCAGCTGCGGGAGCGGGGCATCGGTTTTTGCTTCAGCCATTGGTCATGGGGTCGTGGTGGCAGCAGGAGCGGGTGTTGGCACAGAGGACCCGCTCCGCCTCCTCCAGGCCGCCGTAGCCCAAAAGCCGGGCGGTGTGGGTCTGGATCTCGATGTAGAGGTTCTCCCCCCGCTCCGCCTTGGCGGCATAGTACCGCTGGAAGCACGCCAGGGTCTCCCGGCTGGCGGTGAGGAGCTCCCCGTAGCAGTAGGTCTCCAGGGAGGTGACGTAGGGGCCGTCCTCCGCCGAGCGGATGGGCCGGCCGCTGCCGCACACATAGGGGAAGCGCTCCCGGGCCGCCTCCGCCCAGGCCACCGTCTGGTCGGTGAGGGCCCGGGCCAGCGCCGCCGCCTCCGGGTCCAGAGGCGGCAGCAGATGTTCCATGGCAGCATATGCCTCCGGGGCGGTGGAGGCCATCATCCGGGCGTACTTCTCCATCACCGGGTTGCGGCCCTGGTCCTTGGCCCGCTCCAGGTCGGCGGTCCAGGCCGCCACCATCTCCTCCGACCAGCCCATGGCCTGGCCGGTTCGCATGACATAAAAGGTCTCCCGGTCGTCCTGACAGGGGGCGCGTCCCCCTTCGTTACGCGTGGCCTGGAAAAAGTCCCACTCCAGGTCTACCAGGTGTCTGATCCCGTCCTGTGACATGGTATGCGCTCCTTTCTCACGCCCCCGCCAGCATCAGGGGCAGGCTCCGGAGCCAGGGGTCGGCAAGGCCCACCTGGAGGCTCCGGGCGTGGTCCAGCAGAAAATCGCTCTTGTTGGGGCACAGGCCCTGGTCCTCCAGGGCGGCGGCCACGAGGCCGCAGAGGGCCTCCACCTGCTCCGTCCCCCGGGCCGGGTCGCCCTGGGCCAGAGCCTCGAAGCGACCGCCGGCCTCCCGTCCCAGCAGGGGCAGGTCGGTGAGGGCCCGGTGGGCCCACTTGTAGTAGGGCCGGTACCGCCGGTTGAGGAGAAAAACGGCCCCCTGGGCGTGGTCCACGAACTCCCCCAGGGCCCGAAGGGCGGCCACCCGGTCCCCCCGGCGGAGGCAGCGGGGGTAGTTGTACTGCCCCGCCTGGGCCATGAGGGCGCAGCGGGCGGAGAGCTTCTTCCGCCGGACCTCCTCGGGGTAGTAGGCCAGCAGGGCCGTCCGGAAGGCGGTGAAGGCGCCGGTGCCGTCCCGGAAGACGGCGCCGTTGGTGCACACGGAGAGGGCCTGATCGGAGAGGAGGAACCACTGCCGGTCCCCCTCGGGCGGCCGGTCCAGGCCCAGAAAGCGGCGGTAGAAGGCGGTCTGCTCCAGCACGCCCACCCGCCCGGCGCTCAGCGGGTCCTCCCGCAGCCGGGCATAGCCCAGGAAGGTCCTGGGCAGGGCGTCGTAGGCCGCCCGGAGGTCCTCTCCCCAGCGGTCCAGGTCGTCCCGGGAGAGCCAGACGCAGAAGCCGGGCCCCCAGTCGTGGTCCCGGGAGAGGGCGTCGTCGTAGCCCAGGCACTCGGAGCCCTCCCCCACCAGTCCCACGGCGGCTCGTTCCATGGCCTGGGGGCAGGCGGCGGCCAGGGCGGGCTCCCCCACCTCCAGCCAGTAGCGCCGGGCCAGCTCCAGGCCCTTCATCCGCCCTTCCTCTGCTGAGCCGTCTCGGCGGCCCGGCGGGCCAGCTCCATGTGCTCCCGGGCCACCCGGCACTCCCAGTGCTCGGGGCCGTAGAGGGCCTCCGCCGCCTGGGCGGCCTGGCGGAACCGGCTCTGGGCCTGGCGGTAGCGGCCGGCGGCGTAGTCCACCGAGCCCAGGCCGTTGAGGGCGGCGTGGTAGTGGGGGGTATGGGTGCCCAGCTCCCCCTCAAAGAGGGCGACGGCCTGCTTCAGCTTCTCCTCCGCCTCCCGGAGCCGGCCCATCTGCCGCAGCAGCAGGCCCAGGTTGCACAGGGAGACGGCCAGCTCGTCCCGGCACTGGGGCAGGGCGTCCAGGATCTCCGCCGCCCGGGTCTGGAGCCGGGCGGCCTGGAGGAGGAGGTTTTGGTCCAGATAGACCATGCTCAGCCCGTTGAGGCCGGCGGCGTAGAGCACGTCCCCGGTGCCCACGGTCCGCCGGTAGAGGGCCAGGCAGGCGGCGTACTCCCGCTCGGCGTCGGCGTACCGGCCGGTGAGGCGGTGGACGCTGGCCAGGTTGTTGAGGGCGGTGGCGTAGGCGGGGCTGTCCTTCCCCGCCGTCTTCTCCAGCAGCTCCAGGGCCCGCTGGAAGCAGTCCTCCGACTCCTGATAGCGGCCCTGGCCCCGGTAATAGGCCCCCTGCTCCCCCAGCAGGGAGGCATAGGAGGCGCTCTCCGCCCCGTACTCCTGACCGCAGGCCTCGGTGAGCTCCCCGATCCGCGCCTCCAGGGCGCCGCCGCTCAGGGACTCATAGGCCCGGTCCACCTGCTCCAGATATTCCCACAGCTCCATGGCTCACTTCCCGTCGTCGGCGCCCTCCAGGGCCTCCATGTCCTGGACCTCCTGGGGCACCGGACCGGCGGCGCCGAAGCACAGCTTCTGCACCTTGCTCTGGAGGAGCTTCTTGAAGACGGCCACCACCTTGCCCACCACGATGGCGGTGATGATGGTGCCCTCCCGGATGCCCTCGAGGCCGTGGAGGCAGACGAAGGAGAGGAGGATGCCCACGGCCACGGCGGTGCAGTCCACCACGATCTTCACGTTGTGGAAGGGCTTGCCCACCTTCTTGGCGATGGACAGGGTGAGGCCCTCCATGGGCATGGGCACCAGGTCCACCTCGATGTAGAGGAAGACGCCCAGGGCCACGATGACGATGCTGATGGCCAGCATCACCAGCTGGCCGGCATAGGTGGGCAGGGTGAAGTCCCCCAGCAGCCACTTGGTGAAGTCGGTGAAGTAGCCGAAGATGGCGGAGAAGATGATCTGGGTCAGGTTGATGATGCGGAACTCCTTCCGCAGGATGAGGATCTGCAGCACGATATAGCTGCCGTATACGACGATGACGCAGGTGCTCAGGGCGGTGCCGGAGATCAGGCTGACCACGTAGGGCAGGGAGGTCACCGGGGAGACGCCCAGGTTGGAGTTGACGGCAAAGGCCACGCCCAGGGCCAGGAAGAACAGACCGATGATGTAGATGACGATGCGTATGGCCCACTGGGCAGGGGTGCTCTTTTTCATAAAGGGAACGCCTCTCTTTCATACTTGCCCGGCGGCGCACAGCTCCGGACGCTGGGTTACATACAGACAGGGGGAGCGCCTGGACGGCGCTCCCCCTCGATCCATTCAGATCACTTGAGCATCTGGCCGGAGATCACGATCTGCTGCACCTGAGAGGAGCCCTCGTAGATGGAGCAGACGCGGACGTCGCGGTAGAGCCGCTCGATCTCGTACTCACGGGAGTAGCCGTAGCCGCCGTGGAGCTGGAGAGACTTGTTGATGATGTCGATGGCGGCCTCGGCGGCGTAGTACTTGGCCATGGAGGCGGCCTTGTCGGCGGGCTGCTTGTTGTCCATGAGCCAGGCGGCGTTGTAGACCAGGCCGCGGGCGGCGTTGAGCTTGGTCTCCATGTCGGCCAGCATGAAGGCGATGGCCTGGTGCTTGCACAGAGGCTTGCCGAACTGGACGCGGTTCTTGGTGTGCTCCACGGCCAGCTCAATGGCCTCCTGAGCCATGCCCAGGCACATGGAGGCCACGCCGATGCGGCCCACGGACAGGGTCTTCATGGCGTTGATGAAGCCCAGGTCCTTCTCGCCGATCATGCACTCCTTGGGCACCCGGACGTCCTCCAGGACCACGTCGCTCACCGGCACGCCCCGCTGGCCCATCTTCTCCTCGTGCTTGCCGCAGGACACGCCGGGCAGGGACATGTCCACCATGAAGCAGGAGATGCCCTTGGCGCCCTTCTCGGGGTTGGTCTTGGCGTAGACGATGGTGTACTTGGAGATGGGGGCCATGGTGATGAAGCACTTGCGGCCGTTGAGGATGTAGCAGTCGCCGTCCTCCACCGCCTTGGTGGTCATGCTGGCGGCGTCGGAGCCGGCGTTGGGCTCGGTGAGGCCGAAGGCGATGTACTCCTCGCCGGCGGCCACGCCGGGCAGATACTTGGCCTTCTGCTCATCGGTGCCGGAGATGACGATGGGGGCGGTGGACAGGGAGTTGGCGGAGGAGATGAACAGGGTGGCGGTGGCGCACTTCTTGGCGATCTCCTCCATGACGCACACGTAGCTGCGCATGTCCAGACCCAGGCCGCCGTACTCCTCGGGGATCTTCAGGCCCAGGAAGCCCAGATCGGCCATCTGCTTCACCACGTCCTCGGGGAAGTGCTCGGTCTTGTCCACCTCGGCGGCGATGGGGGCCAGGGTCTTTTCGGCAAAGTCGCGGGCCATCTCGCGGATGGACTCATGGTCTTCGTTGAAGAAGGGATTCATATTCATTTCCTCCTAAATATTATTTTATATGGTATGGCGGGTCTCTTCTGCGGGCGGGCCCGTCCCCCGGGCCGCCGCTGTGTTTACTGGGCCAGGATCTGCTCCAGGCCGCCCCAGGTCTCCTGGAAGATGCCGGCGTCCATGGTCTTCAGGTCGGGGGAGATGACGGGGGTGAAGTCCATGTGGGCCAGCACGTCCTTCTCCAGGTCGATGCCGGGGGCGATCTCGATGAGGGTCATCTTCCCGTTGATGAGCTGGAAGACGCACCGCTCGGTGACGTAGAGGATGGTCTGATCGGGCCGGGCGTACTTGCCGGAGAAGGTGATCTGCTCCACCTCTTTGATAAACTTCTTGGCCTTGCCTTCCTCCACGATGACCAGCTTCCCATCCTCGACCTTGATCTTGCTCTTGGCCATGAAGTTGCCCGCAAAGACCACCTTCTTGGCGCTCTGGGTGATGTTAATGAAGCCGCCGGGGCCGGTGAGCCGGGTGCCGAACTTGGAGACGTTCAGGTTGCCGGCCTCGTCGGCCTGGGCCAGGCCCAGCACGGTGATGTCCAGGCCGCCGCCGTCGATCATGTCGAACATGTCGTTGTGGAGCATGGTGCACTGGGCGTTGTAGCTGCTGCCGAAGTTGGGCAGGGCGGCGGGGACGCCGCCCACGGCACCGGTCTCGGCGGTAAGGGTGATGGCGTCCACGTAGCCCTCCTCGGCCACGATGGAGGCCACGTCGGCGGGGATGCCCACGCCCAGGTTGGTGACGCTGCCCGCCTTGAGCTCCATGGCGCAGCGGCGGCAGATGACCTTCCGGTCGCTGAGGGGCAGCTTGGGCAGGGCGTCCACGGGCTTGCGGATCTGGCCGGAGAAGGCGGGCTCGAAGTAGACGCCCTCGGCCTGCCAGCAGGCCATGGGATCGGTGGCCTGGACCACGTAGTCCACCAGGATGCCGGGGATCTTCACGTCGTGGGGGTTCATGGTGCCGGACTTGGTGACGTACTCCACCTGGACGATGACGATGCCGCCGCTGTTCTTGGCGGCCATGGCCACGGCCAGGCCCTCGTTGAGCACGCTCTCGTGCTCGAAGGTGATGTTGCCGTTCTCGTCGGCGGTGGTGCCGCGGAGGAGGGCCACATGGAGGGGGAAGCTCTTGTAGAAGAGGTACTCCTCCCCCTGGAACTCCACCAGCTCCACCAGATCCTCGGTGGTGGCGGAATTCATCTTGCCGCCCTCGATCCGGGGATCCACAAAGGTGCCCAGGCCCACCTTCGTCAGCAGGCCGGGCCGTCCGGCGGCGATCTCCCGCCAGAGGTTGACGATCACGCCCTGGGGCAGGCAGTGGCACTGGATCTTGTTCTGCCGGACCAGCTCGTTGAGGGCGAAGGCGGAGCCGATGTGGGCGCCCGACCAGCGGGTGATGAGACCTTCGCCGGCCTCACCGAACCGGGTGACGCCCCGGCTGCCGTGCTCCGTGTCAGGGCCCTCGGGGCGGCGGTTCTTGTCCCAGCCGGTGAACTGGTTGCCGTAGCCCCAGTCGCCCATGGCGCTGCCCTGCTTCAGGTTCAGGTCCCGGGGATGGCCCGTCTCCTTGAAGCTGTCCCGGATGGCACAGGCCACCTCCTCGGGCCAGCCGGAAAGCCCCATGCCGGCCAGGCCCACCGTTGCCCCGTCGGGGATCAGTTTTGCTGCTTCCTGCGCGGTAATGAACTTTGCCATACCTCTTACCTCCCAGTTCGTAGACCGAACTTGTTCATCGAACTTGTTCACAAACAGTTTAGCACCGGCTGTCAGTTCCGTCAATAGAATCTGATGAATTCGTTCATTTTTGTGCACTTCCTCCATTTTGGAGGAGTGGATATTGTGCGCCTATGCTGAAACCCGGCGCTTGCAGTGGTCCGCCTTTTCCTGTATAATCCTTAGTAAACCGAATGATATTGGATCGAGGTGGGACACATGGACGCGGAGAACAAAAGCAAGCGGCAGCTCCAGGCGGAGCAGACCAAGGACAATCTCTTCATCGCCGCCGTGGAGCTCCTGACGGAGAAGGACTTTGACGACATCACCATTCGGGACATCGTGGCCCGGGCCCAGGTGTCCATCGGCACCTTCTACAACTACTATTCCACCAAGATGGAGGTCTTTTACGAGACCTACCGCATCGCCGACCACTACTTCACGGAGACGGTGGCGCCCCTGCTCTCCCAGGGGACGGTGCTGGAGCGGATCATGGCCTTTTTTGACTATTACGCCCACTACTCCAGCGACCTCACCGACATGCGGATGACCAAGCTGCTCTACAACCCGGACAACACCTTTTTTAGCCGGGATCCCCACCAGGGCATGGTGGGGGTGCTCATCGGCATCCTCCAGCAGGGCCTGGAGGAGGGGGCTCTGGTGGGCGGCGAGAGCGCCGACGAGATCGCCGAGTATCTGATGATCGCCACCCGGGGCCTGGTCTACAACTGGTGTACCTGCAACGGCTCCTACGACCTGGCCGCCGCCACCCAGAAATTCGTCCACCGCCTGCTGGCCTACTACCTCCCTGCCGGCACGGCGCGGAGCTGAGCAACCGGAAAAAGCACCCGGAAGGCTGATCCTTCCGGGTGCTTTTTTGCGGTTTTCAGGCGGCAGGCGGGGAACGTTACACGCCGAAGAAGCTGAACAGGCCCAGGGTGGCGGCCACGATGGTGAGCACGGGGACGATGAGGGCCACGATGATCATCTTCTTGGACAGCAGCTCCTTCTGATCCTCGTAGGGGTTGCCGGCGATACACACGGCGCCGCCGGTGGAGAAGGGGGAGCAGGCGGTGGCCAGGCCGCCGAAGAAGATGCAGGTGTAGAGCATGATGGGGTTCAGCCCCAGGCCGGAGGCAAGGGCCGGCACCATGGGGTACATCAGCGGCATGACGGTGGAGGTGGAGCTGGAGAAGAAGCTCAGGAAGGCCGCGAAGAAGATGACGGCGGCGGGCACCAGGAAGGCGGGGATGGACTCAGCCAGGGCGCTGGAGATGAACTCCACCAGGCCGGCGGCAGCGGCCACCTGGATGAGGGAGTACACGCCCACGATCATGACGATGGTGCTGATGGGGATCTTCCGCAGCACGGTCTTCTCGTCGCCCAGCTTCATCACGGCGCAGGCGATGGCGCCCAGCATCATGATGACCTGAGGCTGGCAGATCTGATTGAGGGTGGACAGAAGGGGCACGCCGGGGATCCAGGTGTTGAGGATGGGGGGCACCACCATGAGGAAGAAGGCCAGCAGCAGGAGGGTCACGGTCTTCTTCTGGACGGGGTTGAACTCGGGGGGCTTCTCGCTCATGGACACCTTGGTGGCCTTGTGGCCCTTCAGGACAAAGTAGAAGAACACAATGACGATGATGGTGATGAGGCAGCAGTTGAACCAGATCTTCAGGGACCAGTCCATGGTGGTGGCCTCGTCAATGCCGTTGGCGATGATCAGGTTCTTGGAGATGGTGCCGCCGTACCCGTTATAGGGGTTGTTGGAGCCTACCAGGTTGCCGAAGGTGATGGCGATGGCGGTCAGCACCGGATTGACGCCGGCGGTGGCGGCCATGACGAAGGCGAAGGGGCCCACGATGGCGGGGGTGGAGGCGCCGGCGCCCAGGCCGCCCACGATGGCGGAGACGACGGCCACGGCGAAGGGGACCAGCTTGGCGTTGCCGCCCATGGCGTGGAGGAGCTTCTGGCCCAGCACGTTCATGGTGCCGTTCTCGGTGGCGTAGTTGAAGAAGACCGCGATGGACAGCAGGTAGAACACGATGGTGGTGGGCCAGAAGGCGATGACCTCGGAGGCCTTCATGCCCATGACGCAGATACCGATGAGGAAGGCAAAGCCCATGCCGATCACGCCGGTGTTGTAGCCAAATTTCCAGCCCAGGAAAATTGCGATGATGATGGCCGCGATACAGAGCCACAATGCCATATTCCGTTACCTCTCTTTCTTTTTTGGGCCGGGCCCGGCGCGCCGGGCCCGGCAGGCCTCTCTTAACTCTCTGACTCTCTTACAGGGTCTGGGACGTGCGCTCGATGACTTCGTTCTGGATGGATTCCGGCAGGCGGGTGAAGTAGGCGCTGTAGCCGGCCACCCGGACCACCAGCTCGGGGTGCTCCTCGGGGTGGACCTTGGCGTCCTCCATCTCGGCCCGGTCCACCACGTTGAACTGGATGTGCTTGCCGCCGTGGGTGAGGTAGGTCTTGATCATGGCGCCCAGCTTCTTCAGATCGTCCTCGGTCTTCATGTTGGAGGGGTGGAACTTCATATTCATCAGGGTGCCCTGATAGGGGTCCTGGTTGACCTCCATGGCGGAGCGGAAGACGGCCAGCGGGCCGCACACGTCCTGGCCGTGGTCGGGGGACAGAGAGGCGTCGGCCAGGATCTCGCCGCCCTTGCGGCCGTCGGCGGTGGCGCCGGTGACGGCGCCGCCGGGCTGATGGGCGGAGATGGAGATGGCGTTGGGCTTCAGGCTGTCGCCGTAGGCGCTGGGCAGGCTCATGCAGGTGTCGGCGTAGAGCTGGTAGACCTCGGCCACCAGGTCGTCCACCTCCTTGATGGCGTTGCCGTACTTGGGGGCGTCCTTGAAGTCCTTCTGCATGTCCTCATGGCCCACCCAGTCGGCGTCCAGGGCCTCCAGGAGCTGCGCCATGGTGTACTTCTTGTCCTCAAAGACCAGCTTCTTGATGGCGTAGAGGGCGTTGCCGGTGTTGACGCCGCCCACGGCGCCCATGCAGGAGCCGTTCTCGAACTTGAAGCGGCGGTTGAACATGTCCTTGCCCACCTTCACGCCGTCCTTCATGAGGGCGGAGCGGAAGACGTCGGGGAAGAGCTCCTTCTCGGCGATCATCTCCACGTTGATGCGCTCGTTGCCCATGCTCATCAGGTAGCGGATCTCGTCGTAGACGGCGGCCTTGAAGGTCTCGAAGTCGGCCATCTCGGTCACGTCGCCCAGGGGCTTTCCCACCATCTCCTTGGTGTAGCGGCAAAAGCCGTTGTGCATGGCGATGTCCATGGCCTGGGGGATGATGAAGAATACCACCACCTGGGTCCGGGTGATGGCCGGCACGTTGCCGTCCACGCAGCCGGTGCAGCACCAGTCCCGGGCCTCCTCCACGGTGAGGGCGTTGCTCTCCCGCTGGGCGGTGAAGAAGTTGATGTACGATTTGTCACTGACAAAGGCGGGCATGCCGATGCCGGTCTTGACGCACTCCAGGGCCTTGAGCATCAGCTTCTCGGGGGTGCCCTCGTGGACCCGGACGGTGACGGTGTGGTGGGGCAGGTGGGTGTCCTTGGCCGCCTCCAGCAGCAGATAGCTCAGCTCGTTGGTGGCGTCGGAGCCGTCGGCCTTCTGGCCGCCAATGGTCCAGTTGTACCACTTGGCCATGCCGGCGTTCTTGGCCCGGTTGGCCTTGCCGGAGACGCGGTTGATCTTCATGACCTTGCAGCGCATGATCTCCAGCAGCTCCAGCACCTCGTCGTCGGTGATGCGGCCGGCCTCGATGTCCCTTTTGTAGAAGGGGTACATGTACTGGTCGAAGCGGCCGGCGGTGGAGGTGGGAGAGGGGCAGACCATGAGGAAGGTGAACCAGAAGGACTGCATGGCCTCCCGGAAGGTCTCGGCGGGCTCGTAGGGCACCTTGCGGCAGATCCGGGCCATCTCCAGTAGCTCGGCCTTCCGGGCGGGGTCGGCCTCGTCCTGGGCCATCTGCTCGGCCAGGTCGGCGTAGCGGTTGGCGAAGCGGACCCAGGCCTCGAAGACGATGACCACGCCCTCCCAGAAGTTCCGCTTCTCGATGGCGTCGGCGGAGTCGTACCGCAGGTCCTTCAGGCACTGCTTGGCCTCCTCGATGACGCTCCTGGCGCCCTCGTTGAGGATCTTGGCGAAGTCCACGCACACCAGGGAGAAGCCGGGGCCCAGGCCGTAGCCGCTCATGGCGAAGCCGCCGCCGGAGCCGCCCTTCTTGTCCTTCCAGGGGGGCAGGATGGCGCCCGACTTCATGAAGGGCCACAGCCGGTCGTTCTGGCCCAGGCTCTTGCCCATGGCCTCCACCAGGTTGGTGTTCAGGGCGTTGCCGGCGAAGCGCTCGTTGAGCTGATAGAGCTCCTCCTCGTCCTCGGGGCTGATGTCGTAGATCTCGCTTTTGAGGGATTCCACCTCGTCCTTGGTCCACACGCCGTACTCATACTGCATCTCCAGGCCGAAGGGCTTGCTGGCGCCGGAGCCGCACAGCAAATCATCGGGCTCGATGAAGATGGTGATGTTGTCCAGCACATGGGCGTGGAGCTTGGAGCGCCGCAGGAGCATGGGCTCGCCCACGGTCACGTCCAGGGACTCGTTGGCCAGTCGGAACTGCTCCACGCACAGCGGGTACTTGTTGACCCGCAGGCTCTCCTTCATACGTTTGACGCGGTCTGTCATGGTTTAACCTCCTTCTCCGCCGGCGGCTCGCCCGGCGGACACGATAGCATCTCGAACAGGTTCACCCTGAACATAGCACACCCGGCGCCCCCGCCGCAAGAACGGGCCCTTTCCCGGCCGCTTTTCTGTATCAACCGTACATTGCCTCTGTTTTCCAATGTGCGGACTGCACATTTTTTACAAGGGTCCTGTTTTTTTGCAAGTGCTTCCTATGCAAAAACGCCAAGTTTTGTGTATAATATGTTCAGTGAAGTTTCGTCCGGTGCGGCAGGCCGACAGAAGGCCGGCAGGCTCCGCCGTCAGTGAGGAGGGAACCATGTTAAGTCTGCGCTTTTTGCTCCGGCAACTCTCCCCCTATGTGGTACGGGCCACCCTGGCGCCGGGCCGGGACGTCTGTCCCGTGCGGACGGAGCTGCTCCACGACCAGACGGTGCTGCTGGCCGACCGGCTCTACCTGGGGCATCTGTCCGCCGCCGGGGCGGTGCTGGCCCGGGCGGAGCTGCGGCCCGGGACCATGGTGCTCCTCACCGACGCCGCGGGCGGCCCCCTGCCGCCGGAGCCGCCGGAGGGCTGCACCCTGGTGCTCTTCGCCTGCTCCATGCCCAAGCTCTACAACACCCTGGCCGAGCACGCCGGGCAGGTGGCCGACTGGCGGCAGGCCTTTCAGACCCTCACCGACAAGGGGGGAGGGCTCCACGCCACCGTGGCCCTGACGGCCCAGCTGGCCGGCTTCCCCACCCTGCTGCTGGACCAGACCGGCCGGGTGGTGGCGGGGGCGGAGATGGCGGAGAGCGCCTTCCTCTCCGGCCAGGCGGCGGCCACCGGCGCCCTTCCCGCCCGGACCACCGCGGCCGTCTTCTCCGCCGCCGGCCCGGAGGGCAGCGGCTTCTGGGACGTGCCGGGCACCGAGCTGCGGCTCTACGGCCGGTCCTTCTCCTGTGACGGGGAACCCATGGGCATGGTGCTCATCGAGGCCCGCCGCCAGGCGGTGTGCACCGACCTACAGGCCCTGTGCGCCTGCGCCGCCGACTTTCTCTGCCGCCGCCTCCTCTCCCGGGACCTGGAACGGCTGGGCTCCAGCTCCAAGCTCTTTCAGCAGTGCTGGGAGGAGATCGTCCAGCAGAGGCTCACCGGCACCTCCGACATACGCTCCGCCCTCTCCCACATGCCCTACCCGGTGGACCTTTTCGTCCAGGTGGGGGTGGTGACCTTCGATGGTGACGGGGACGGCGTCCCCTACAACTACCTGCTGGCCCGGCTCCGGGAGTTCTTCCCCAACACCAACATCGCCGTCTACCGGAAGGACGTGGTCATCCTCCTCAGCTACGCCCAGCGCACCTTCCGGCCGGAGCTGCCCCACCGGGAACAGCTCACCGCCCTGCTGGAGCGCTACGGCGGCTTCCTGGCCCTGAGCAACGGCACCCGAAAGCTGGAGTCGCTGAGCTCCATGTTCCTGCTGGCCCGGCGGACGGCCACTCTGGGCCAGGCCCTGCGGAAGTGCCCCCAGGAGCGCATCTTCTTCCATGAGGACTACAGCGTCTACTGCATCATCGACCTGTGCGTTCAGCGGTACATGGAGTCCAAGGGCAATGACGACGTACTCTACCTGATTCATCCCGCGGTGATCCACCTGACCCGCTACGACCGGGACCACCACAGCAACCTGCGGGATGTGCTCTACTACTACCTTATCAACGACCGCAATCTGGTCAAGACCGCCGCCGCCACCTATATGCACCGCAACACCGTCATCAACAAGATCAACAAGATCATGGAGCTGCTGGACCTGGACCTGGAGGACGGCACCCTGCGCCAGCGCCTCATCCTCTCCTGCCAGTTCATCCGCTACTACGAAAACGTCATGAAGCGGGAGTTCCGTCCCTGAGCCGGAACTCCCGCCTATGCTGCCAAGCCCGCCGAAGCCGCCGGAAACGGCTCTTCCGGCGGGCTTTTTTCTCTGTACCGAAAGAACACGATGCAGCCGGGATATTGTTTTTCCCCGCCGGCGGGATATACTGAAACCGTACCCGAAACGGGATCAGAGAAAGGAGCGATGTGCGTATGGGAATGTTTGATATTGCATGCGTCTGTCCCAACTGCCGGAAAGTGTCCGTCATACCGGCCACGGCCAAGTGCCCCGGCTGCGGCAGCGCAGTGGCCCCGCTGGGCTACACCCCGAAAAAGTGGCAGGCCCTCAGCGAGGAGGAGCAGCAGGCCGCCGTGGACAAGGCTCTGGGCGGTCTCCCCAGCACGGGAGGCTCCCCCTTCGAGGAGACCGAGTACCCCATCACCACCACCGACCGCTTTGACAACGCCGAGATCACGGCCTATCTGGGCACGGTCAGCGGGACGGATATCTACCTGGTGGGCGGCGTGATCGGCGGCGGTCTGGCCAACCAGGAAAACCTGTTCGGCGGCGCCTTTGCCTCTGCCAAGGCCAAAATGCTCCAGAAGGCCAAGGAGCGGGGCGGCAACGCCGTGGTGGGGATGTCGGTGAACGTCACCTCCCCCGGCAATCTGAACAACATCATCGTCATCGTCACCGGCACCGCCGTGAAGGTGGAGAAGAAGGACTGAACCGGTACTTACCAAAAAAGGAGCCGCGGCAGCTGCCGCGGCTCCTTTTTGTCTTTTTCGACTCTTCTTACAGCCGGTTCTCAGTACGGGCGATGATCTCATCCTGCACGGCCTTGGTGAGGATGGTGAAGTAGGTGCTGTAGCCGGCCACGCGGACCACCAGATCCTGGTAGTCCTGGGGCTTTTCCTGCGCCTTGCGGAGGGTCTCGTTGTCCACCACGTTGAACTGGATGTGCTTGCCGCCGTTGGTGAGGTAGGTGGTGATGAGAGCGCCCAGCTTCTTCAGGTCGTCGTCGGACTTCAGGGCGGTGGGGTGCATCTTCATGTTGAGCAGCATGGCGTTGAAGGGGTCCTGGTTGATCTTCATGGCGCTGCACAGGGAGGCAGTGGGGCCGTTGACGTCGGTGCCCTGGGCGGGAGAGGCCACGCCGTCGGGCAGGGTGTCGCCGGCATACCGGCCGTCGGGGGTGGCGCAGGTATAGCTGCCGCCGGGGGCGTGGGCGGTGATGGAGATGCCGGTGGGCCGGGGCGGCACGCCGTAGACGGTGGTGAAGGTGTTGCAGCTGGCGGCCCAGAACTTATAGAGGTCGGCGGCGATGCTGTCCACCAGATCGTCGTTGTTGCCGAACTTGGGGGCGGCCACACACTTCTCGTGCAGGTCCTCATAGCCCTCCCAGTTGGCCTCGATGGCGTTGAAGAGCTCCTCCATGGTGCAGGCGTGATCCTCAAAGACCACCTTCTTCACGGCGGCCATGGAGTTGACCACGGAGATCATACCCACGGGGTTCATGAGGGAGGCGTTCTCATAGGGCATCTTCCGGTCCATGATGTCCCTGCCGCACTTGATGCCGTCATAGGCAAAGGCGGAATGGACCACGTCATTGTTGATCTCACGGGTCACGCGGATGAGGATGTTGTGCTCCTCATTGTACATGCCCATGAAGTAGTAGAGCTGCTCCTTGAAGGCGGCGTAGAAGTCGTCAAAGCTCTTGAAGTCCTTCATCTCGCCGGTCTTGGGGCCAAGCTGCTCGCCGGTCTCACGCATGACGCCGTTGTGCATCATCACATCCAGCACCTTGGGCACGATGAACATGCCCAGGGCGTTGATCCGGGACTTGCCGGGCAGGTTCAGGTCCAGGCAGCCGGCCAGGGCGTAGTCCCGGGCCTCCTCAAGGGGCACGCCCTGGTCCACCAGGCCCTGGATGTAGCTCTTGTCGGAGACGAAGGCGGGCATGCCCAGGCCGGTCTTCACCAGCTCCAGGGCCTTCTTCATCAGAGGCTCGGGGGTACCCTCGTGGACCCGCAGGGTGATGGTGAAGTGGGGGGTGCGCACCTCGTTGGCGGCCTCCAGCACCAGGTAGGAGAGCTCGTTGGA